>NZ_JBFUCA010000211.1:0-6763 GCF_056405475.1 Polaromonas sp. P1_G4 | reverse complement strand
CAATAGCCCAGATCCGCCCGGCTTTTCAGGCTGCGGGTTTCTCCGGGTTGGATGACTGACATGTTAGCTATAACATTGCTGAACTTTTATTGGTGTTTACCCGGAACTGCGGTTTTACCGGCATGTTGAAATGACTTCCACCTCTTCCAGTCCCACATCCCTTCGGCTCGGGCTCGGCGGCGCGCCGCTGGGGAACCTGTTTTCGGCCGTCAGCAACGAAGAGGCGAAGGCGCTGGTGGATGCCGCCTGGGCTGGCGGCTGCCGCAGTTTTGACACGGCACCGCATTACGGTCATGGGCTGTCGGAGCGGCGGATGGGCGATGCACTGCGTTCCCGGCCACGGGACAGCTTCACCCTGTCCAGCAAGGTCGGCCGCATCCTGACACCCGACGGGCATGCCGCGACCGCCCAGCACGGCTATGTCGACATCCTGCCTTTTAACCAGCATTGGGACTTCAGCGCTGGGGGCACGCGCCGCAGCGTGGAAGACAGCCTCCAGCGGCTGGGCATGTCGCGGCTCGACAGTGTCTACATTCACGATCCGGACGCCCAAACCCATGGCGCCGACGCGGGGGCCGTACTGCGCCAGCTGATTGACGACACGTTACCGGCGCTGCAGCAACTGAAACGCGAAGGCCTTGTGCGTGCCATCGGGCTGGGCACCAATGATGTCGGCGTCGTACTGGACGTGTTGCGCGAAGCCGATCTGGATGTGCTGATGCTGGCCGGCCGCTACAGCCTGCTGGACCACAGTGCGCTGCCTGTTTTGCTGCCGCAGTGCCTGGCGCGCGGCGTGCGGATCGCGCTGGGCGGTGCATTTAACTCGGGCATTCTTGCCACCGGGACGCGCGGCGGTGCTGCAACTTTCAACTACGCGCCGGCCGCGCGCGAATGGCTGGAGCGGACCGCGAAAATTGAAGGAGTTTGTGAGGCGCACGGTGTTCCACTGCGCGCCGCTGCGCTGCAGTTTCCGCTGGCGCACCCGGCCGTGCACAGCCTCATGCTGGGTGCCCGAAAAGTCAGCGAATGGACGGACGCCGTGACCATGATGGCGCACCCCATCCCGCCGGAGTTCTGGACTGCGCTGCGCACGCAGGGCCTGCTGCCCGCCGAGGTGCTGACGCCATGACATCGTTTCCAGTGATCGACGCGCACTTTCATTGCTGGCAGCTGGCGCGCGATGACTACGGCTGGCTGACACCGGAGCTGGCGCCGATCTACCGCGATGTGGCCGTGAAGGACTGGCAGGCGCAGTCTGCGCCATTGGGTGTGCGGGGCGGCGTGCTGGTACAGGCCGCAGCCACTGAAGCCGAAACACATTTTTTGCTGACGCAGGCCGATGCGAGCCCCGGTGTGCTGGGTGTGGTCGGCTGGGTGGACATGCTGTCGCCCGACGCACCTGCCCGCATAGCGGCGCTGGCCCGCCACCCCCGGCTCAAGGGACTGCGCCCGATGCTGCAGGACATTGCCGATACACAATGGATATTGCAGCCAGCGCTGGCGCCGGCCCTGCAGGCGATGGTGGAGTGCGGCCTGGTGTTCGATGCGCTGGTCAAGCCAGTGCACCTGCCGCATATCGTGACACTGGCGCGCCGGCACCCGGATTTGCGCATGGTGATAGACCATGCCGCCAAACCTGACATCGCTGCGGGCCAGTGGCAGCCCTGGGCCAACGACATGCTGCGCATTGCCGGCGAGACACAGGCCTATTGCAAACTGTCGGGCCTGATGACCGAGGCCGGGCCGAAGCCGGCTGCCGGCGCTGTCACGCGCTGGGGCAAGCGCGTGCTCAAAAGTTTTGGTGAGCAGCGTGTGGTGTGGGGCAGTGACTGGCCCGTGCTGGAGCTGGCCGGCAGCTACGCGCAGTGGTGGGGCGAGACGCAACAATTGCTTGCGCCGCTCAACGTGGCGAGCCAGGCGGCCGTCATGGGTGGCAACGCCAGAGAGTTGTACTGGCTTTAAATCCCGGTTTGCGCTCTGCTTTGCGCGCCGTCTTTAGAATCATCCGATTGTCTGCACTGAAAGCGCATCGCGTGACCGAATCCTCCAACCCTTCCGAAAGCCCGCTGCAGGTTTGCCGCGCCGACTACGGCAATCCCGTGCATGCCGCCGCTGTTGTGCAATTGCTCGACGCCTATGCGCAAGACCCGGCCGGCGGCGCCAAGCCGCTCAGCGATTTTGCAAAGAAACATCTCGTCAGTGAACTCGCCAAACGCCCGCATGCCTTCAGCGTGCTGGCCTTTAGCGGCGGCAAGGCTGTCGGCCTCGTCAATTGCATTGAGGGCTTTTCCACCTTCGCCTGCCGCCCGCTCGTCAACATCCATGACGTGGCCGTGCTGCCCGGCCACCGTGGCCAGCGTATCGGCGAGCAGATGCTCGCGCTGGTGGACGAGATTTCACGCGAACGCGGCGCCTGCAAACTGACACTGGAGGTGCTGCAGGGCAACCGCAGCGCCATCAAGCTTTATGAACGCATCGGTTTTGCCGGCTATCAGCTGGATCCGGCCATGGGGCAGGCGCAGTTTCTCCAGAAGTGGCTGGATTGACGATTTCAGGCGCTTTGGCTGGCCGGGCGGGACGGATCCCGCAGCAACATCAACGCCGCGAAAGCCACCAAGCCCAGCGCTGCTGAAAACCACAGCGCGCCGCTGCCAAAACGGTCAATCGCCAGGCCAAACAGCCAGGGCGCTGTGGCCTGCGCAAAGCGGGCTGGCACCATCAACAATCCCTGGCGCGCGCCGTAATCCCGCACGCCAAACAGCACCAGCGGCAGCGTGCCTTTGGCAATTGTCAGTACGCCATTGCCGGCGCCGTGCAGCAGGGTGAACACCGCGCCGGCCGGTACGCCGAAAAACAGGAACGCCATTGCGCCCAGCGTGTGCAGGCAGCCGGCCACCCGTGCTGACACCAGCGGGTGGATGTTGCGCAGCAGGCCGTATTCGAGCAGCCGGCCCGCAACCTGTGCGGGGCCGACGAGTCCGGCAAAGACCAGTGCCGTAGCCAGTGGCACGCCGTGGGCTTGCAACAGCCGCGGCAGGTGTGCGGCCATGGCCGTGCTGATGAACCAGGTGACGGCAAACACCAGCGCCAGCAGGAGTGCGGTGCGGGCGGTGTTGGAGGCGGAAGAGGAGCTGGAAGACGTGGAAGAACTGGAGGAGGGGGACGGTGCGGATGCCGCAGAGTGCGCTGGCACTTCGGGTTGATTCGTATCGGGGTGAGCCCCGGCGGCAATGCCCGCCCTGGGCGAAGCCGGAAGCCGCCAGTTCAGTGGCAGCCCCACCAGCAAGTGCAATGCGGCCCAGGCCAGACAGGCCGCGCGCCAGCCCCATTCAAGCTCCAGCCAGGTCGACAAGGGCCAGCCCACCGTGCTGGCAAAACCAGCAAACAGGGTGATGCCGGTGATGGCGCCGCGCGCGTCTTTCCCGTACAGGTGAACCAGCGCGGCAAAGGCCGCTTCGTACAGGCCCGCGGCCATGGCCACGCCCAGAATCACCCAGCCGGCAAACAGGCCCACCGGCCCCTGCGCCATCGCAAGCACCACCAGCCCAGCGGCAAAAACCAGGCTGTTCGCGGCCAGCACTGGCCTTCCGCCGTGCCGGTCAATGGCCTTGCCCGCAGCCGGACCCAGCACTGCGGAGACCACCAGCGCGGCAGAAAAAGCAGCAAACACGGTGGGTGTGCCGACGCCGAGGTCGCGTGCCATGGGTACCGCCAGAATTGCCGGCAGGTAGTAGCTGGAGGCCCATGCCAGCGTTTGTGCGATGCCCAGCTGGACGACGGTGGCGGAACGGCTTTTCGGTGTCACAGCCACAAGGGTACCAAGGACGGACGCGGTGCCTTGATTCGCCGCCTGCGTTTCAGCCTTGGCCCACGGCCTGCTGCCGGCCGAGCGCATGGTGCAGGGCCACGCCCGCCAACGCACCGGCAGCCTGGGCAGCCACAAAACCTGCCGTGCTGGCGGGCGCAATGCCGGCAAAACTGTCTGACAACATGCGTCCCAGCACGGCGGCCGGGTTGGCAAACGAGGTGCTGGCGGTGAACCAGTACGCTGCGCCGATGTAGCAGGCGACCAGCGCTGGCGCCTTGGCCGCAGGGGCGCGCAGCACGACAAAAATCAATCCGCCCGTGGCCACCGCTTCGGCCAGCCACTGGCCCCAGCCGCTGCGCAGTTTGGTACTGAACTGCAGCACGCTCATGTCAAACATGGCGTGCGCCAGCCAGGCGCCGGCTACAGCACCCAGCAACTGGAGTGCTATGAAAAGAATAGCTGCTTGCGCTCGTCCCTTGTGGGTTACAGGGCCTTTTGACCACATAACAAGGGTGACCAACGGATTGAAGTGCGCGCCACTGACCGGCCCGAGCAGCTCGATCAGCACATACAGCGCCCACACGGTGGCCAGTGTGTTGGCCAGCAGGGCCACACCCATGTTGCCGCCGCTCAAGCGCTCGGCCATGATGCCCGAGCCGATGACGGCGCAGAGCAGGGCAGCGGTGCCGACGAATTCCGCGAGGAGTTGCTGTGCTAAAGGCTTGGGGGCTTCTGCGGGAGTGATGTTTATCGCCTGGCTCATGAGCGGGCCAGATCACGCGCGCTGGTTTGCAGCATCAGCTTGCCAATATGGGCTGRCGGAAGGTTGACCAGCAGATCCAGCCGGCGGCGAATGGCATGCAGGGTCTGGCGGAATGCTTCCAGTTTTTGTGCCTCCGTGCCGTCACCTTCGGACGGATCCGCATAACCCCAATGCGCAGTAGCGGGATGGCCTGGCCAGAAGGGGCAGGCCTCACCCGCCGCGTTGTCGCAAACCGTAATGACCAGATCCATGTGTGGTGCGTCTGGCAAGGCGAATTCGTCCCAGTTTTTGCTGCGCAGGCCTTCGATGGAAATGCCCGCGGTGCGCAGGGTCTGCAGCCCCAACGGATTGGGCTGCTGGTTTTCGCGCGGGCTGCTGCCTGCCGAGTAGCCTTTGAACCTGCCCTGGCCGATATGGTTCAACACGGCTTCGGCCAAGATGCTGCGGGCTGAATTGTGGGTGCACAGGAAAAGGACGTTGATGGGTTGCGTTGTCATGGGGGGCTTCTTCTCTTGGCCGTTGTTTAGCAGCAGGCTTTGGTGCCTTGGGCCGATCGTGGGGCTTCGGAAAGCTGTACGGTTGCTACAGTATTTCTAGCTGCTTGCGCACAGCAGGATTGGGCTGTGGCCTTATTTGGTGTGGGTTTCGACTCGCTGAAAACAGGAATGCTGTCCAGCGTGTGGAACTGCTCCCAGGCGATGCCCTGCGGGTCGGTCAGCCAGTATTTATCGCTGCGGGCATAGCAGCAGGTGGTGGGGCCTTCATCCAGCAGTGTCATGTCGGCGCGGGTGGCGCTGGCTTTCAGGGCCTGCAGCTCTTCGGGCCTGTCGACCTGAATGCCCAGATGGTCCACGCCGGGCGCATTTCCGCGCGTCGAAATGGCAAAGTTGACCGGTGGGTCGCTGAGCATCCACTTGGCGTAGTCGGCTTCGGTGCGGGCCGGCTGCTGGTCAAACATGGCCGAGTAAAAGGCGATGTTCTGCTCGAGATCTTTCACGTGGACGTGGACATGGAAGCGTTTCATGGGGCTCTCCTTGGGTGGTGGTGTTGGATTGGCTCTGTGGGTGATGGAGGTGTGGCGCGTAATCGCGTAGTGGCGTTCAGCAGTTGCTGCAATCGGCCTGGGTGGCTACCTCGCAAGTGCCGCCTTCGCAGCAGTGCTCTGTCAGGTAGCCGAGCAGCGCATTCATTTGCCCGAAGTTGGCGCGGTAGATCAGGTTGCGCCCGCGCGCCTCGCTGTTGACGAGGCCGGCGTGTGAGAGCTCTTTGAGATGGAAAGACAGGGCACTCGGTGCGACGCCCAGTTGTTCGGCCATCGCGCCCGGCGTCAATCCGTCAGGCCCGGCGACGACGAGGGCGCGGAACGCGCGCAGGCGCTGGGCTTGCGCCAGCGCTGCCAGGGCCTTCACGGCAGAACCTTCCTCAAGCGGGGGAAAATCAAGGTTTGGGATTAATGCTTCCATAATTCAAATATAATTGAATTATTGAATCGATGCAACCAATCCCTTTTCAGGAGTGAAACTTATGCCTTCCGCCGTCACGATTTACCACAACCCCCAATGCGGCACGTCGCGCAATGTGCTGGCGCTGATCCGCAATGCCGGCATCGAACCCGAGGTCATCGAATACCTGAAAACCCCGCCAACGCGGGAGGCGCTGCGGGAGCTGGTTGCGCAAATGGCGGTGCCGCTGCGAGAGGTAATCCGGGAAAAGGAATCTGTCTACAAGGATCTTGGCCTGGACGACGCCACGCTGGCCGACGAAGCCCTGATCGACGCGATGCTGGCCCATCCCATCCTGATCAACCGGCCCATCGTCGTTACGCCGTTAGGCACGCGCCTGTGCCGGCCTTCGGAAGCCGTGCTGGACATCCTGCTCACGCCGCAGCGGGGTGCGTTCAGCAAGGAAGACGGTGAACAGGTCGTCAATGACAAAGGGGAGCGTGTGGCGGGCCGTTGAGCTTCCCGTCCTTGGCGCAACGCAGTCCGGGCCGTCCGACTGCTCGGCCGGTTGCACGGGTCTGTCCATGGTCATGCATAGGCGGCAATGTCGTCTTTTCGGTCATTTCCGCTGTTTAACCGAGGGAATGGGCACCTGATTTGACAAATGCTGCGCTTATAGGCCCAAGAATGCTGGTGCCCCCGCGTTTCCTCACGCATAATCGGGAGGTGCGGTTGCCATTGCATTCGCAC
>NZ_JBFUCA010000210.1:0-6820 GCF_056405475.1 Polaromonas sp. P1_G4 | reverse complement strand
GCATAAAACGTAAACTTGCAATCTTTTAAAAACTGGATGAAAATACAGTTACTGGATATTAAAACAGCTACGGCAACGTTGCGTACCCAAAGCCAGCAGGCAATACGCAAGCGGGCTGAAGCAGTGATTCAAGGAGCAACAGTGATGAGCACACTCGATAACTTTTCGCATTTTCCCTCTGAGGCTCCCAAGCTCACTGCGCGCCAGCAGCAAATTCTGGAATTGATCCAGAGCGCCATCGCGCGCACGGGCGCCCCGCCCACCCGTGCTGAAATCGCCGCTGAGCTTGGCTTTCGCTCTGCCAATGCCGCCGAGGAGCACTTGCAGGCGCTGGCCCGCAAAGGCGTCATCGAGCTGGTCAGCGGGACCTCACGCGGCATACGTTTGCGCAATGACGCCCTTCGCAGCCTGAACGAATCCAGAATCAAACAGTTTTCCCTGCCGTTGCAAAGCCTGGCCCAACTCGCCCTACCTCTGGTGGGGCGGGTTGCTGCTGGCAGCCCGATTCTCGCGCAGGAACATGTCGAGCAAACCTATTATTTTGAAAGCAGCCTGTTTCAGCGCCAGCCCGACTACCTGCTCAAGGTCCGCGGCATGAGCATGCGGGACGCAGGCATCATGGATGGCGACCTGCTGGCCGTCAAGCAATCCAAGGAAGCCAAGAATGGTCAAATTGTCGTGGCCCGGCTGGGTGATGAAGTGACCGTCAAGCGCTTTCGTCGCAACAAGCACCTGATCGAACTTCTGCCCGAAAACCCGGACTTTAAAACCATTGTGGTCGAGCCCGGCGAGCCTTTCGAACTGGAAGGCCTGGCCGTCGGCCTCATTCGCAACACGATGCTGATGTAGGCAGCTCACCTGGCCACGCACCAGGTGGCGGGCGTTTGGCCGTTGTGATGGCCAACACCCTGGTGTCGGGGCCTTCCTGGCAATTTGCCAGTTTGCAATCCTGCCTGTGTAAACCTCTCTCATACAGGAGTTCATCATGGGAATCATCAGTTTTTCACATTCACCAATGTCGTCAGTCCTGCTGGCACCCGTGCAGGCATTGGTGTCATTGTTTTTGCCGGCGCAGGGTATGACTGGGGCAAGCCGTTTTTCCGCGCCAGCCGGCGCACAGCCCAGATCTCACCAGCTTGCGCTACCCTTTGCTTCCGGCGATTTCGCGGCAATGCGCGGCCCGTCTGCCCGCGCCACTGGTGCTCTTGCCGTCCAACGCTCTGTCAAGGCGTCCCGACCCAGCCGGCTGCGAGTTGTCCGTGAGTTTGACTCCAATGTCGGCCCAGCGTGCGCTGGCCGCATGGTGATATCCGGCCGCATGGCCGACGTCTGCGCGGAACTTGAGCGCATGAGCCAGCGAGAAACCTCTTTGAGATAACTGGTACGGCAAGCATCCCACCAGAAGTTCAGCCCGGGCCTATGTGCTTTGCGGCGCCGTCTGGTGCGTTTCCTTGAGATACAAAATCCCCAGTCGGAAGTGACCCCGGCGGCAAGGAAGAAAAATCTTGCAGGCACAATATCGGCATGAATATTGTGATCCTCGACGACTATCAGGACGCGGTGCGGAAATTGAACTGCGCAGCCAAGCTGGAGGCCTACCCTGCCAAGGTCTATACCAACACCGTTAAAGGCATCGGCCAGCTGTCCGTCCGCCTCAAGGATGCCGATGTCATCGTCCTGATCCGGGAGAGAACCCAGCTCAACCGGCAAGTTATTGAAAAGCTGCCCAAACTCAAGCTGATTGCCCAGACAGGCCGTGTCGGAAGCCATATAGATGTCGCGGCTTGCACAGAACGCGGCATCGCGGTTGCCGAGGGCATTGGGTCTCCTACGGCACCCGCGGAGCTGACCTGGGCACTGGTAATGACCGCCATGCGCCGCATTCCGCACTATGTAGCCCACTTGAAGCATGGCGCCTGGCAGCAGGCAGGGCTCAAGTCAGCTTCGATGCCACCCAACTTMGGCATTGGCTCCGTCCTCAAGGGCAAGACATTGGGGGTATGGAGCTACGGGAAGATCGGGCAAATTGTGGCTGGCTACGGCAGGGCCTTTGGTATGCGTGTCGTGATATGGGGCCGCGACGCATCACTGGAGCGGGCACAGGCCGATGGCTTTGAAGTCGCGGCCAGCAAAGCCGAATTCTTTGAGCAAAGCGATGTACTGAGCCTTCACCTGCGGCTCAACGCAGAGACACGCGGTATCGTCACGCTGGAAGACCTGTCGCGCATGAAAACCACGTCCCTGCTGGTGAATACGTCAAGGGCGGAGCTGATCGAACCGGAAGCATTGATCGCCTCCCTCAATCGCGGGCGGCCCGGCCTGGCGGCCATCGATGTTTTTGAGTCGGAGCCCATCCTGCAAGGCCATGCGCTGCTCCGCCTGGAAAACTGCATTTGCACGCCGCATATTGGCTATGTTGAACAGGACAGCTATGAGCTGTACTTTGGCGCGGCGTTTGACAACGTCGTCAACTTCATCAAGGGCACGCCCACCAATATCGTCAACCCGGGGGCCTTGCAAGTACGGCGCTGATGTGACACGCGCAGCCTGATCAAGTGCGCGTAAACCCGGGATTCCCGGCGAGCCAGGCTCAAACTTCGCTCAAGTTTTCTGYGTCGGCCCCGAAGAATCCGGAAAGTCGAGGTCAAACTCGATGAGATTGTTGGCAGCGGATTGCGGCGGCTGCGCACCTGCATCGATTGATGGAAACGGGGCCAGGTCCGCCCCCTCGCCTGCACTCAAATCAATATCAAGACCAAGCCGGGGGGAAGCGGGAGGCTGTGTCGGGTCGGTTGCACCTGCCACGGCAGGAGATGGCAAGGGCGCCACGATCTGGAACCGGGCTGACAGTGGCTGGATGCTGGTAGGCCCAAAACCTGCAACGCCAGGGAGCGTGTCCGGCATGGTCGGAACCGAAGGTGCGTCCGACAACCTGACCGGTGCTTCGGCGTTGCCGGGCGGCCGGCTAACAATCCTTTTTGCGATAGAGTGGAGGAGCAACAGCTCGCGGTAGGCGGCCAGGCTGAAGACCTCTCCCCGCGAATCCGGTTTGCGGAATATGGACTCTTCAAGTACGTCGAGCACCTTGGGAGTTGGCCAGAGGGCCTCAATCCGCGAGAGGGCCTCCGTGTAATACTCCAGATCGTGCGTATCCGCCGCGTATTCGTCGAATGCCGGCACCTTGGCATTGAACATCTTGTTGAAGTCTGTGCGCAACGCGTCGTAATCCTCGCGGCGGCCCAAGCTGTGATAGAGGTCAAACAGGTCGAGATAGACGAGCGCGCTTGTTTCCACGTTGTCCATGATGTGGTGACGCAGAACATCTACCGCCTTGTCGGGCCGGCCGAGCGACAGGAAGAAATCGGCCTGTTGCTRCACATCAAACAGCTCTTCGGCATTCACAATCCGCGGCATGCTGCTGATACCGCTCAGGCTAGGCAGAAATTCCGAGGGGAATCTGGATTCGGCAACCCTTGGGCGCGCCACGGCGCTTGAAGCCGGCGTATTTTTCGGCGCCTCGAAAAATGGTTCGCTGGGATCGAAATCAACCAGCGAATCGGGCAAAGGCCCGGCGCTCACCGATTCAGCTTCTGAGGCCCTGCGCAAGAAGGCTTTCCCGGTGTTACCCGTACCTTCAGTCACATAAGGCGCGCTGTCTTCGGCAAACCCTTTGCCCCACCAGGATCCCCGGCTGACACGGCTTTGCTGTCGGCTACGTATCCATAGTGCCAGGATCGCAAGAAGGGAGGCGGCCAGCAAGGCGTAAAGGGCGTATACGAGCCAGTTGTTATAGCGTTCACCGCGCGCCTGCTCAAGCTGGCCGCGCATTTCCATCACGGCTTTTTCGGTTTTCTGGCTTCGCGCGAGCATGCCGGCAACATCGGCTTCCAGGGATTTCAGGCGCTGGCTGTCGCGCACCATGTCTTGCGGCTGTGCATTAAGCGCCTGCCACAGTGCGGCGGCGGCAGCGCGCTGCTGGGCGTCTGTTGAGGGCTCCGTCAGCAGCTCCGGCGAAGACCGGAGCACAGGGTCGCGCTCGGCCGCCAGGTCAATGGGGTCAAGTTTCAGGCGAGAACGGAGCTTGCCCGCTGGCCCGGATGCGGACTTGCCAGCCCCGCGAACAGCAGGCGTTGCCTGCAGCAACCCAACTGAGGTAGCCGATCGCAATTCACTGCCTCCGACAGGCGGGACTTTTCCGGACCTCGCTCTTGGGGCTTTTCCCGGGCTGGAGGGCGCGGAGCCTGCCTGTGCCTTTGCGGCGTTACCGCCGGCGCCAGCAACTCCAGGCATCTGCGCCACCAGAGGCGCAGTCGCAACGGCTTCTCCGCCGACAACGGGAACCGGGCTGGTGTTTTCTCCGGCCACTTCCGCCAGCAGCACATACTTGCGCGTGTTTTTCTGCAGGCATCCTTCACGCACATAGAGTGTCACGACCGGCTCATCGACGCCGGAGCTTGTGCGGATGCGGATCAGCGCTTCACCGGAAGCGCCTTGCGACGTGATGACACGTACCTTGTCCTGGGCAACCTGGCTGTCGCCAAAAAACACATCTGCCGCCACACAGACTGCAGACAACCCTTCCGTGCCGTCCAGGTGCGCCGACAGGGTGACATCAAGGGGGCGTCCGACAAGGGTGGCGCCGCGCATGCGCCCCAGCGACAAGGCCACGCTGTGGACGGCAACGCCCATCAGCAGAACGCCAAGGAGATATTTGACAGGCTTCTTGGCAAGTTTCATGGGGTGGGCAATTTTGACACGGTACCCTGCCAAATACGGTCAGCCATAATTCAGGCATGGAAGTAAATTACACGAATGTGGGAATAGTTGGCACCGGCGCCATGGGGCGCGGCATTGCGCAGATCGCCGTGCAGGCCGGCAGCACCGTCAGGCTGATGGACGCGCAGGCAGGCGCCGCGGAAAAAGCGCGCGAAGCCATCTGTGCCCAATGGGACAAGCTCGTTGAAAAAGGCCGCATCGACGCAGCCGCGGCAGCCGGGCACAAAGACCGGCTTGTGCTGGCCGCCACCCTCACCGACCTGGCGGCCTGCGACCTCATCATCGAAGCCATCGTGGAGCGGCTGGAGGTCAAGAAAGCCCTGTTCGCCGAACTCGAGACACTGGTACCTGTGCACACCATTCTGGCCAGCAATACCTCCTCGCTTTCTGTAACGGCCATCGCCGCAGACCTGAAGCACCCCGAACGCCTTGCCGGTTACCATTTCTTCAATCCCGTTCCACTGATGAAAGTGGTGGAGGTCATCGCCGGCCTGAAGACCAGTCCCGCTGTGTGCGAAGGCCTGAGCCAATACGCCCGGCAAATGGGCCACACACCCGTGCAGGCCCAAGACACGCCCGGCTTCATCGTCAACCACGCCGGCCGAGGCTACGGCACCGAAGCGCTGCGCATCGTCAGCGAAGGCGTCGCCGACTTCGCCACCATAGACCGCATCCTGCGCGACCAGGCCGGCTTCAAGCTGGGTCCTTTCGAGCTGATGGACTTGACCGGGCTCGACGTCTCCCATCCCGTGATGGAGTCAATCTACCACCAGTACTACCAAGAAGCCCGCTACCGCCCCAATGTGATCACGGCGCAGCGCCTGGCCGGCGGAGTGCTGGGCCGCAAGACCGGTGAAGGCTTTTACCGCTACACCGACGGCACCATGCAAGTTCCGCCCGAGCAGGCCGTCCCTGGTGTGACCGAACTTCCGCCGGTGTGGGTGTCGCCGCGTGCTTCGCGCCGCTCGGAGCTGTTGCAACTGCTCAAAAACCTGGGCGCCAAAATTGAGACCGGCGCCTCCGCATCGCCGCAGGCCCTGATGCTGGTGGCGCCCCTTGGCTTTGACATCACCACCGTCGCCGTCGTGGAGCGGCTGGACCCGGCCCGCACCGTGGGCATCGACATGCTGATCGACGACGCAGCCACCAAGCGGCGCGTACTGGCGACCAACCCGGCCACCCGTACCGACATGCGCGACGCCGCCCATGCCCTCTTCGCCCGCGACGGCAAAGCGGTCAGCGTGATCCGCGACAGCGGCGGCTTTGTCACCCAGCGCGTGGTGGCCACCATCGTCAACATCGCCAGCGACATTTGCCAGCAAGGCATTTGCAGCCCGAAAGACCTTGAGACGGCTGTGACGCTGGGCCTCGGTTACCCCTTGGGCCCGCTGGCCATGGGTGACCGCTACGGCCCCACCAATGTGCTGGAAGTGTTGTTCAACATGCAGACCGTTTACGGCGACCAACGCTACCGCCCTTCCCCCTGGCTGCGGCGGCGCGGCGCCATCGGCCTTAGCCTGTTACACCAGGAGGAATAACACCCCCTTCGGATGCTCACTTCGTGTAGCACCTTCCCCCCTCGAGGGGGCGGCGCCTGCGGCCTGGCGAAGCCAGTTCCGCGGCCCCCACTGGCAAGGGGATCTGTACGGGGACTTGGTCCCTGCCTATTTCTTATTTCGATGCATTGGAAAAACTAGCATGGCAGGCGCAATCAAAGGTACGAGCGAGGGTCAGACCCTTATCCTGACGATCAGCAACCCCGAGTTCAAGAACGCGCTCGGCCCCGATATTTACGCTGCGGGCATTGAGGCGCTAAATGCTGCTGAAAACAACCCAGACATCCGCAGCGTGGTGATCACCGGCGAAGGTGCCATGTTTTGCGCTGGGGGCAACCTGCAGCGACTGGAAGCCAACCGCCGCGAGGCGCCGGAGGTGCAAGCCCAGAGCATTGAAGGCCTGCACAACTGGATCGACTCGATCCGGACTTATCCCAAGCCGGTGATCGCCGCCGTGGAAGGTGCTGCCGCCGGCGCGGGTTTTTCAC
>NZ_JBFUCA010000209.1:0-6854 GCF_056405475.1 Polaromonas sp. P1_G4 | reverse complement strand
ACCTTGAGATGGTTGACGCCGTGGTGACATCCACCGCCGTACAGGCCGACAACCCCGAGGTGCTGGCGGCGCGTGAAAAACGCATTCCCGTGGTGCCGCGCGCGCTGATGCTGGCCGAACTGATGCGCMTGAAGCAGGGCATCGCGATTGCCGGGACGCACGGCAAAACCACCACCACCAGCCTGGTCGCCAGCGTGCTGGCCGAGGGCGGCCTGGACCCGACCTTTGTGATCGGCGGGCGCCTCAACAGCGCCGGTGCCAACGCCAAGCTCGGCTCGGGCGACTACATCGTGGTCGAAGCTGACGAATCGGATGCTTCGTTCCTGAACCTGCTGCCCGTAATGGCTGTCGTCACCAACATCGACGCTGACCACATGGAGACTTACGGTCACGATTTCGGCAACCTCAAGAAAGCTTTTGTCGACTTCCTGCACCGCATGCCTTTTTACGGAACGGCGATCTTGTGCACCGACGACCCGGCTGTGCGCGACATCCTGCCGCAGGTTTCCTGCCCCATTACCAGCTATGGTTTCGGCGAAGATGCGCAGGTGCGCGCCGTCAATGTGCGGCCGGTGGGCGCACAAATGCATTTCACGGCACAGCGCCGCAATGGCGTGACCTTGCCCGACATGGACGTGGTGCTCAACCTGGCCGGCGAGCACAACGTGCTCAATGCCCTGTCGGCTATTGCCATTGCCGTTGAGCTCAACGTGCCCGACGCGGCAGTACAGAAAGCGCTGGCTGAATTCCGGGGCGTCGGGCGGCGCTTCCAGAGTTACGGGGACATGCCGGCCAAGGGCGGCGGACATTTCACCGTGATCGAAGACTATGGCCATCACCCGGTGGAAATGGCCGCGACGCTGGCTGCCGCGCGCGGCGCCTTCCCCGGCCGGCGGCTGGTGCTGGCTTTCCAGCCGCACCGCTACACCCGCACGCGTGACTGTTTTGAAGATTTCGTCAAGGTCATCGGCAACGCCGATGCGGTGCTGCTGTCCGAGGTGTATGCCGCCGGTGAAGCGCCCATCGTGGCCGCAGACGGACGCTCGCTGGCGCGGGCTTTACGCGTGGCCGGCAAGGTAGAACCTGTCTTTGTGGATGAGATCGATGCCATGCCGCAGGCCATCCTCGACAACACGCTGGATGGCGACGTCGTGATGTGCATGGGGGCCGGATCCATCGGCATGGTGCCCGCAAGGGTTGCAGAAATGCTGGAGCCGGCAGGGCATGGCGGTACCAGGGAGGTCCGGGCATGAAAGCAGGCGCGTTGAATTTTGGAAAAGTCGCCGTCCTGATGGGCGGGCTGTCGGCCGAGCGCGAGGTTTCGCTGATGTCAGGTAACGGGGTACTGAAAGCGCTTCGCTCGCGCGGCGTGGATGCCCTCGCCTTTGATCCTGCCGAGCGCGACCTGAGCGAGCTGAAGAAGGACGGGTTCGAGCGTTGCTTCATCGCATTGCATGGACGCTTTGGGGAAGATGGCACGGTGCAAGGTGCGCTCGAATTGCTGGGCATTCCCTACACCGGCTCCGGCGTCATGGCTTCCAGCATGGCCATCGACAAGGTCATGACCAAGCGCGTGATGATCTCCGAAGGATTGCCAACCCCTCAATACCGTCTGCTGCGCCGTGGCACTTACGGCGCTGCAGACATCGCTGCCTTGCCGGATGCGCTCGGCCTGCCGTTGATCGTCAAGCCGGCACGCGAAGGTTCGTCGATCGGGCTGACCAAGGTGACGGAACGCTCCGCCATGGCCAGCGCTGTGGCACAGGCCGAAAAACTCGATGCCGATGTCCTGTGCGAGCAATTCATCAGCGGTGACGAGGTGACCTGCCCGGTGCTGGGTACCGGTGCGGGGGCACGCGCACTGCCGGTCATCCGCATCGTGGCGCCCGACGGCAACTACGACTACCAGAACAAATACTTCACCGACAGCACCCAGTACCTGGTTCCCTGCGGGCTGCCCGAGGGCGAAGAGGCTGTCATCCAGCAGCTTGTGCTGGACACCTTTCGCATTCTCAATTGCCGTGGCTGGGCCCGCGCCGACGTGATGATAGACAGGGCCACGCGCAAGCCCTACCTGCTGGAGATCAACACGTCGCCGGGCATGACCGGGCATTCGCTGGTGCCCATGTCCGCCCGAGCAGCCGGAATCTCGTATGAAGACCTTTGCATCGAAGTGCTGAAGACTGCTTCGCTCGACCACCAAAAACACGGAGGATCCGCCACTTGAGCAGAACCCTGCCACTGCCGCCTTCCTTGCCGCTGGACGTCAAGCTCATGAATACCTTCTCGGTGGTTCTGGGCCTGGCGTTTGCCGCCATGGTTGCGTCACTGGCTGTGGCGTGGCTCATGCGCCAGTCCCTGTTCAGCCTGAACGCAATCCGTGTGGAGGGCGACCTTGCGCACAACAACGCCGTCACGCTGCGGGCCAATGTGGCGCCCAGGTTGTCCGGCAATTTTTTCACGGTGAACCTGGGTGCCACGCGCGCGGTGTTCGAGTCCGTTCCCTGGGTGCGCAGGGCGCTGGTGCAGCGCGAATTTCCGAACCGGTTGAAGGTGGTGCTGCAGGAACACAAACCGGTGGCGTTCTGGGGGGCCGAGGGCGACGCCCGGCTCGTCAACAGCTTCGGTRAGGTGTTTGAGGCCAACCAGGGCGACGTCGAGGCGGAAGACCTGCCGGTGCTCAATGGGCCGCCGGGTCAGGCGGCGCAGGTACTGCAGGCCTACCAGGCGTTGGCGCCGATGTTCGACGARACAGATGCCACGCTGGAGCAATTGCAGATGACCGGCCAGGGTGGCTGGCGTGCCCAATTGGACAGCGGCGCCGTGATCGAACTGGGGCACGGGTCGCTGGACGAAATACAGGCACGTACCCGCCGCTTTATTGCCACGGTGACGCAGGTGTCATCCCGGTACGGGCGGGACCTGGAATCCGCCGACCTGCGTTACGGCAATGGTTATGCGATCAGGCTCAGGGGTGTCACCACGGGAAGCCCCGCTGACAAAGACGACGGAAAGAAAAAAAGGTAAATATATGGCCAAGGAATACAAAGATCTGGTGGTCGGGCTGGACATCGGAACCAGCAAGGTCATGGCGGTGGTGGCCGAGGTCATGCCGGGCGGGGAGCTCAAGCTTGCCGGCCTGGGCATCGCGGCGAGCAACGGGCTCAAACGCGGGGTGGTCGTCAATATTGACGCCACGGTGCAAAGCATCCAGCAGGCCCTGAAAGAGGCTGAACTGATGGCCGACTGCAAGATCGCCCGCGTCTACACCGGCATTACCGGCAGCCACATCCGCGGCATCAACTCCAGCGGCATGGTGGCGGTCAAGGACAAGGAAGTCACGCAGGCCGACGTAGCGCGCGTGATCGAGACGGCCAAGGCCATCAACATCTCGACCGACCAGCGCCTGCTGCTGGTGGAGCCGCAGGAGTTCGTGATTGACGGCCAGGACGTGCGCGAACCCATCGGCATGAGCGGCATACGCCTGGAAGCCAAGGTGCACATCGTGACGGGCGCCCAGAGCGCGGCTGAAAACATCATCAAATGTGTGCGGCGCTGTGGGCTTGAAGTCGATCAGCTCATGCTCAACCCGCTGGCTTCGAGTCTGGCGGTATTGACACAGGACGAGCAGGAGCTGGGTGTGGCCATGGTCGATATCGGTGCCGGCACCACCGACGTCGCCATCTTCACCGGTGGCGCCATCCGGCACACCGCGGTGATCCCGATCGCCGGTGACCTGATCACCAGCGACATCGCGATGGCGCTGCGCACGCCCACCAAGGACGCTGAAGACATCAAGGTGGAAAGCGGTTACGCCAAGCAGCTGCTGGCCGACCCCGACACGCAGGTGGAAGTGCCGGGGCTGGGAGACCGGGGACCGCGCATGCTGAGCAAGCAGGCCCTGGCGGGCGTGATCGAGCCGCGCATCGAGGAAATTTTTTCGCTGGTCCAGCAGGTGATCCGCGAGTCGGGCTACGAAGAGGTGTTGTCTTCGGGCATCGTCATTACCGGTGGCAGTGCCGTCATGCCCGGCATGGTGGAACTCGGGGAGGACATCTTCCTCAAACCGGTTCGCCGGGGCATACCGCGCTACAACAGTGCGCTGTCAGACATGGTGGCCCAGGCCCGGGCCGCCACGGTCATGGGCTTGCTCGAAGAAGCCCGGCTGGCGCGCATGCGGGGCTACAAGGTGTCGCAAAAGGCAGGCAGTGTGCACAACGCATTCGGCCGGGTCAAAGACTGGTTTGTGGGGAATTTCTGATGAATACCTATTCCACTTTTATCGGCAGGCCCTCACGTTGTATGCATTCAGGCGGGGCGGATCCCCCTGCGTAAGCCGGTCATGTCAAACATAAATACAACGTTCTGAAAATTTTGGCAACTGCAGTTTATTGATTAGGAGGCTCCCAATGAGCATCGAAATGATTGAAATCGAAGAATTCAACCAGGGCACACAGATCAAGGTGATCGGTGTGGGCGGCGGTGGTGGCAACGCCGTTGGGCACATGATCGAATGCGGCGTGCAAGGCGTCGAATTCATCTGCGCCAATACCGACGCGCAGGCACTCAGCCGCGGCAGTGCGCACAAGACCATCCAGCTGGGTGCCAGCGGCCTGGGTGCGGGCAGCAAGCCCGACAAGGGGCGCGATGCGGCAGAGCTGGCTGTGGACGACATCCGCAGCGCCATTGCCGGCGCGCACATGTTGTTCATCACCGCGGGCATGGGCGGCGGCACCGGTACCGGTGCCGCCCCCGTGATCGCACGCGTGGCCAAGGAGATGGGCATCCTGACCGTCGGCGTGGTGACCAAGCCGTTTGATTTTGAAGGCGGTCGCCGCATGACCAACGCCGACCTCGGCCTGGCAGAACTTGAAGCCAACGTTGACTCACTGATCGTGGTGCTCAATGAAAAGCTGCTCGAAGTGCTGGGCGACGACGTCACGCAGGATGAGGCTTTTGCGCATGCCAACGACGTGCTGAAAAACGCCGTGGGCGGCATTGCCGAAATCATCRACGTGCCCGGCCACGTCAACGTCGACTTTGAAGACGTGCGCACCGTGATGGGTGAACCCGGCAAGGCCATGATGGGAACGGCCAAGGCCAACGGTCCTGATCGTGCGCGCATCGCCGCCGAACAGGCTGTAGCTTGCCCGCTTCTGGAAGGCATTGACCTGTCGGGCGCCAAAGGCGTGCTGGTGCTGATCACCGCGGCAAAGGGCTCGCTCAAGCTGAGCGAATCCAAGCTGGCGATGAACACCATCCGCGCATACGCCTCCCCCGATGCGCATGTGATCTACGGCACGGCCTACGACGATGAACTGGGCGACGATATCCGTGTGACCGTGGTCGCAACGGGCTTGTCCCGCCAGGGCGTGCGCCGCCATGCGCCGCCGCTGCAGGTGCTGCGCACGGGTACTGACAACGTGCCGTTCAACGTCCCGACGCTGAACACAACGGCCAATGGCGCCGGTGCGGCGCAGACGGCCATGGGATCGGCCCAGCCCGACTACGGCAACATGTCGGTGCCCAGCGTGTGGCGTACCAACCGGACCCAGGCGGCCGCAAAAGTCGATGCCCTGGCCTCCGGCGGGATGGACGACTTCGAGATTCCGGCCTTCCTGCGCAAGCAGGCTGACTAAGGTTCCCGCAAAGCAGGGCGAAAGGGGCGGGCTGGTAGTCCGCCCTTTTTTTTGGCCTTGCAACGCAGAGCGTCTCCAGAACAAAGAGGTCGCCATGGATATACGAGGGTTTTGCGCCGCGCTGGTTGTTTTGTCCGCGCAGTCTGCGCCCGCCCAGACCGCCAGGCCCGAGGCGGCCGAAAAAGTGAGTTGGCCCAGCATGGTGTGTGCGGGTACTCCCTTTGTCTGCAACAAGCTCGATGCGCAGGGCTACCTGTTCAGCCAGCCCGGGCAGACGAAGATTGTGCTGATCTCGCACGGATCTCAGGGCATCGACAGCCGGATGTTTGACTATGTGGACAGCCTTCAGAAGGAGGGTTTCGCAGCGCTGGTGATCGATCACTGGAAGCCTCGAGGCATCGACGTGACGCACAACGACTATCCGGCGGCATCGCGCAAAGGCGGTAACGAATTCAATATGGCCATTGACAGCCTCGCAGCTGCCGGCTGGCTGCGCGGCCGCGGTTTCGAGAAGGTCGGCAGCATCGGTGAGTCGCAGGGTGGCGGTGCCGCAGTCATGATGCAGCAGAAATTCGCCCACGCACTGATTGAGCGCAACATGCGGCGCTTGTACGCCGACGACTTCAACCTCAAACCCGTCGATGCGGTGGTGGGTTTGTATGGCTACTGCGGTTACCGCAATGCCCGGCGTGACGCCTACGTGAATTCCCCATTTCTTTTCATCACGGGTGAAGTGGACGACGAAACCCCGAGCCGGTACTGTGAACGCCACGTGGGCTGGATGAACGGGCGCGGCGGCAACGCGAAGATCGTGGTACTGGAAGGCGAGGGCCACAGTTTCGACGCGCCTTACAAACGGCAACGCAATGTCTTTGGGCCGCACTATGCCAAATGCGATGTTCTGGTTGACGAATCGGGCGTGACCGAACTTAACAGCGGCATCACCATGCCCGGCGACGACGTCAACGCCATGATGGCCCGATGTGTCAGCAAGGTTTTCCACACGGGCTACTGGAAGAATCGCTTCGTCGCGGTGCCGCACTGGACGGCATTCTTCAGGCAGCACCTGTAACAAGGCAAAACCTGTAGCACTTTGGCTATGGTGGCCATCAAACACTCCAACTGCGGCAATCGGCTGCAACACTTAAAATCACCCATATGCTTCAGCAACGTACCCTTAAATCCCTGACCAGAGCCGTGGGCGTGGGCCTGCAC
>NZ_JBFUCA010000208.1:0-6889 GCF_056405475.1 Polaromonas sp. P1_G4 | reverse complement strand
GCCGCCGCCCATCCGCCGGGTGCTGCCCATGCTGGCGCCGCGGGTGGACGCCGATGGCAATGAGCTGGGCGGCGTGCCGGTGGTGCTGCTCGAAGCGCCGCTGGGCACTTACCTGGGCTGGAACATCACGGCGGGCGGTGCCCGGCCGTTCCACCAGGGGCAGATCTGCAATTACGTGGGCGGCATGGTGCCCTTTGCCCGAACGGCGCAAGAGCGCGGTGCCAACGGTGACCCGCGCCTGTCGCTGCAGGAGCGCTACGGTTCGCACGAGGGCTATGTGGCCGCCGTACGCAAGGCCACCGACAAAGCCCAGGCCCAGGGCTTCCTGCTGGCCGAAGACGCGGTGCGCTTAATCAAGGCTGCCGAAGCCAGTGCGGTGCTGCGCTGAAGGCGATTTTTACCGAATATCATCCCGTAGTAAAACCCATCAAAGGAGACAAACCATGATTTCATTTAACCGGCGCGACGTCCTGCGCATCGCTGCGGCCAGTGCTGCAACCGCATCACCCCTGCTGCATGCGCAGTCAGCCTGGCCCACCAAGCCAGTGACGATGATCGTGCCGTTTCCAGCCGGTGGCGGCACCGACGCATTCGCCCGCCCGCTGTCCGCCCAGTTCGCGAAGCTGACCGGCAAGCAGCTCATCATCGACAACCGCGGCGGCGCCGGCGGCACGCTGGGGGCCAGTATCGCTGCCAGGGCCCAGCCCGACGGCTATACGCTCTTCATGGGCGCAGTGCACCACACCATCRCGCCCTCGATGTATCCCAAGCTGGACTACGACATCGAGAAAGATTTTGTGCCACTGGCCCTGATGGCCAACGTGCCGCAGGTGCTGGTGGTCAACCCCCGCAACTTGCCGTTCCCCGACTTCAAGGCCTACCTTGAAGCTGTGCGCAAGGCGCCGGGCAAGTACAACTACGGTTCGGCCGGCGCGGGCACTTCGCACCACCTGGCCGGCGAGTTGTTCAAGCAGCAGACCAAGACCTTCATCACCCACATTCCCTACCGCGGCGCGGGCCCGGCCCTGCAGGATTTGATTTCCGGCAATGTCGACATGWTGTTTGACGGCCTGGGCTCTTCCGCCAACCATATCAAGGGCGGCCGGATCAAGGCGCTCATGGTGTCCGGCACCAAACGCAACCCGGCTTTCCCGGATGTGCCCTGCGCCGGCGAACTGGGCTTGCCCAACTACACCGTGACCACCTGGTACGGCATGTGGGCGCCCAAGGGTACGCCGGCAGACGTGCAGGCGCGCATCGTGGAAGACCTGCGCAAAGCCGCCACCACCGACGAGCTCAAAGCCATCTGGGCCAACAACGGCGCGGACTTCGGCAACCTCACGCCGCAGCAATTCGGCGCGTTCGTGAGCGGCGAGGTCAAACGCTGGTCGGCCGTGGTGAAAGCCTCTGGCGCCAAACTCGACTGATCCCTTGATGACCGGTGTCGTTTTACTGGAAGTGAAAGGCCCCGTTGCCTTTGTGACGCTGTCCCATCCCGGCAAGCTCAATGCCATGTCTCGCGCCATGTGGCGCGAGCTACGTGCGGCGTTTGAGCGCATCCAGCAAAACGCAGCGTTGTGTTGCGTGCTGGTGCGGGGAGAGGGCGGGCAGTTTTGCGCGGGCGGCGACATCTCCGAATACGCCGGCTTTCGCTTTGAGGAAGCGGGCCTGCGCGCGTTTCATGAAGACGATGTATGGGGCGGCTTGCAGGCCATGCTGGACTGCGACGTCCCCATCGTCGCGCAGATCGAAGGCAACTGTATGGGCGCCGGCGTTGAAATTGCCAGCTGCTGCGATATCCGTATCGCCGGCGATACGGCAAAGTTTGGTGCGCCCATCGCCAAGCTCGGCTTCCCGATGGCGCCGCGCGAGGCTGCGCTGGTGATGCGTGCCGCCGGGGAGCTGACCGCTAGGGAGATGCTGCTTTCGGCTGCCGTTCTGGGGGCCGCCGAGATGAAGCAGCGCGGCTTTCTCAACCAGGTTGCGCCGGGCCAGGACGTCGGGGCCCTGGTCATGGCTTGCGTGGATCGCACCTGCGCCCTTGCGCCTGGCGCCGCTCGCCTGAATAAACAGGCATTCAGGGCTCTGGCGCCCACTGGACCAGCGCAACCAGCTACTGATTTGATAGCAACAGCCTACCGTTATGCACCTTCTGCCGAGCACCGCGAAGGTATTGCCGCTTTCACTGAAAAACGCCTGCCCCGGTTTGATCGCCGGGCGGCCGAAATTCCAACCATAGCCAGCCTGACCCATGAAAAACCATAACCTGTTTGCAACGCTTCGAGCCGCGTTTCCTTCTTCGCTCAATGAAGTCGCCGTCGAAACTGACAACGGCCTCTGCTATTCGTGGCGCGACCTCGAACGCGGCACTGCGATGATGGCCAACCTGCTGGCCTTGCTGGGGTTACCTGAAGGGGCCAGGGTGGCGGTGCAGGTCGAGAAGTCGGTGGAGGCCATGATGCTTTACCTGGCGACGCTGCGCGCCGGCTATGTGTTTTTGCCGCTCAACACTGCCTACCAAAGCGCCGAGATCGAATACTTCATCGGCAACGCGGAGCCGTCGGTGATAGTCTGCAGCAGCAAGAATTTTGGTTGGGTCAGCAAGATCGCCTTCAAGGCCGGCACGCAGAACGTGTTCACACTGGACGATGACCGCACAGGCTCGCTGCTGGACCGTGCAACGCATTGCAGCGACCGGCATGAAGTGGTGGCACGGCAGGCGGACGACCTGGCCGCCATCCTCTACACCAGCGGTACCACCGGCCGCAGCAAGGGCGCCATGCTTTCGCACGGCAACATGCTGAGCAATGCGCTGGTGCTTAAAGATGCCTGGGGCTGGACGGCTACCGGAGGGCCCGAAGGCCGTGGCGATGTGCTGATCCATGCCCTGCCGATTTTTCATGTGCACGGACTCTTTGTTGCCATTCACGGTGCGCTCATCAACGGCAGCAAGATGATCTGGCTGGCCAAATTCGACCCCAAGCTGGTGGTGAAAAAGCTGCCCCAAGCCACGGTGTTCATGGGAGTGCCCACGCTGTATGTGCGCCTGCTGGCCGAGCCGGGCCTGACGCGCGAGGCTTGCCGCAACATGCGGCTCTTTGTGGCGGGGTCGGCGCCTTTGCTGATCGAGACCTTCAACGAGTGGAAAGAGCGCACCGGCCACACCATTCTGGAACGCTACGGCATGTCGGAAACCGTGATGCTCACGTCCAACCCCTACCAAGGCGCCGAGCGGCGCGGCGGTACGGTGGGCTTTGCGCTGCCGGGTGTCAGCCTGCGTGTGCAGGACGAAGGCGGCGAGTCATTGCCGGCCGGTGAGATCGGCGGCATCCAGGTCAAGGGCCCGAATATTTTCAAGGGCTATTGGCGCATGCCGGAGAAGACAAAAGAAGAGTTCACCGCAGACGGCTACTTCAAGACCGGCGACGTGGGCAAGATCGACGAGCGCGGCTACATCGTCATCGTGGGCCGCAGCAAGGACCTCATCATCAGCGGCGGCTACAACGTCTATCCCGCCGAAATCGAAGGCTACATCAACGACATGCCTGGCGTGGCCGAAAGCGCGCTGGTCGGTGTGCCGCACCCGGATTTCGGCGAGGTCGGCGTGGCCGTCGTTATCGCCAAGCCGGGCGTCGTGCTCGAGGGCAGCGGGATTGTGGGCGAATTGAAATCGAAGCTGGCCAACTTCAAGATTCCCAAGCACTGCTTTGTGGTCAGTGAATTGCCGCGCAACACCATGGGCAAGGTACAGAAGAATTTGCTGCGTGAGCAGTACAAGGGATTGTTTACCCGGGCCGCGGCTTAAGAACAGGTTCTAAGGCGCAAAGTCGTCGACCTGGATCACCTTGTCGGCGGCGCGTAAATAAGCCAACGCCAGGTCCGGGCGGCTTGAGGCTTTCGCGGCGTGCTCCATGGACTGATTGCTGCGCACGGCCTTGTTCAGCGCCACGGTTTCTTCGCCGAGCTGCGTTGCCAGATCGAGCGCATCCATCAGGTCGCGCAGCCCGCCGCTGGTAGGCGTTGCCAAGTCAGGGCACAAGCGTTTCACCACGACGGGGTGGGTTCGCAGAAGTTTGGCCAGCTCCAGCAACTGAACATCCCGAAGCGGTGCCAGGCGTGTGCTGCGGTTCAGCACCAGCGCACCCACTACACGCCTTAGCGGCGAAGGAAAGTTGGCATAGAGGGCCTCCAGCGTGTTGCCGGCTTCATCGAGCCGTACGCGAATGGCTGCCTGTGCGACCGGCAGCATATTCGTATCCTTGTCGACGGCATAACGCCAAAGGCAGGCGCTGGCCATGTAGAGGTGGGCCAGCACATCGCCCAGCCGGGCCGACAGCAGCTCCATGCGCTTGAGCTTGCCGCCCAGCAAGCCCATGGCCAGGTCGCAGGTCAATGCGTACTGGCTGCTCAAGCGGGCGATGAGTCGGGCTTCTTTTTCCAGGCCCGCGGGGGGCGAGCCTTGCAAGGGTGCACCGGCTATGCTGTGCCAGAAGTTACGCAGCACGTGTCCGCCATGGCCGATCAGCGCTTCCCCCAGCGCCTGCGCATCGTTGCCTTGCACGGCTTGCATTTCCTTCATCACGTAGGGGTGGCAGCGCACCGCGCCTTGTCCAAAAATGATCAGCGAGCGGGTCAGGATGTTGGCGCCTTCCACGGTGATGGCAATAGGCGCGCCGCGGTAAGCCACCGACAACAGATTGGATGGCCCCTGGATGATCCCCTTGCCGCCCAGGATGTCCATGCCGCGGTTGACGGCGCGCCGGCCGGCTTCGGTCAGGTGCACTTTCAGGATGGCGCTGGCCACGCTGGGCTGCTCGCCCTTGTCGAGTACGGCGGCGGTGTAGCGGCGTGCGGCGTCCGTCGCATAGAGCTCACAGGCCATTTCCGCAATCACGCCGGCAATCGCGTCGAAGCGGCCGATGGGCAGGCCGAACTGCTCCCGCACCTGGCCGTAACCGTTGGCGACGAAAAGCGCGGTTTGCTGCATGGCCGAGCCCAACGCCGGCAGGGAGATCGCGCGCCCCGCCGCCAGGCATTCCATCAGCATGCGCCAGCCCTGGCCGACCTGCTGCTCGCCACCGATGATCCAGTCCATGGGGATGAAGACTTCACGGCCTTCGATGGGACCATTCATGAAGGCGGCGTCCATCGGCCGGTGCCGCCTGCCGATCTGCATGCCCGGTTGCGGCACGGGAATCAGCGCGCAGGTGATGCCCAGGTTGCGCTGTCCTTCGGGCAGGGTTTCGTCCACCGCGTTGAAGGCCAGGCCGACTACGGTAGCCACCGGCGCCAGGGTGATGTAGCGCTTGGAGAAATCCACACTGAAGCCGCGCACCATGACGCCGTCGATCTCGCGCGCGGTGACAACGCCGCGGTCAGGGATGGATGCGGCATCGGAGCCCGCATAAGGCGAGGTCAGTCCGAAGCAGGGCAGGTCGCGGCCATCGGCCAGGCGTGGCAGGTAGTGCTCTTTTTGCGCCGCTGTGCCATAGCGCAGCAACAGTTCGGCCGGACCCAGCGAATTGGGCACCATGACGGTGACTGCCGCAGAAATATTGAGTGTGGCGATACGCGTCACTACCGTGGCATGGGCGTAGTGGCTGAAGCCGAGGCCGCCCCACTCCTCGGGAATGATCATTCCGAAGAAGCGCCTGCCGCGCATGAAAGCCCAGACTTCGGCCGGCAGGTCGCCAGCCTGGTCGATGGCGAAATCGTCCAGCAGTGCGCACAATGCCGTGACCTCGTTGTCCAGGAAAGCCTGCTCTTTGGCGCTCAGTACATTGGGTCCAGCGGCCAGCAGGGCATCAAAATGGGGCGTTCCCGAGAACAGCTGGCCTTCGAACCCGACCGTGCCCGCCTCCAGCGCTGCCCGCTCGGTATCGCCCATGACGGGCAGTGCACGGGCAAAGGGTTTCATGGCGGCCTCGCCTAACCATCGGGTCAATCCCATGGGTTTCTCCTGAGCTGAAAGTAAGGGGTTGCCCTTAGCGTATGCAGCGCAGGCCAATTGGGCAGCCGTCCTTGGGCGTATCTGGCTGTAGGCGAATTGGCCCAGATGCCGGGCTGCCGTGGAGGCAAGCCCCGGGGAGAAAAAGTTCCCGCGGCTCTAGGGCCTGTCATCATATAAATCGCCCCCGCGTGGCATCCGGAAAAGGCCGCAATCTAGGCGCGAAATGAAGCCGGGGTAGGCCCCCGGTGAGGCTTCGCAACGACGAGTGCGGCCTTTTCCGGGTGCCACCCGTAGGGCTGGGGCTGCAAGGGGCGCCTCGCGTTGTTGCAGCCCTTGACCGGGGGATACCCCCGGTCGGCGGCCTGCGCCTAGCGCTGCGCCCCTTGCAGCCCCAGCGCGGGGGCGATTTATATGATGACAGGCCCTAGCCCTCTTATACAATTGCTCCGGTCTGATTTTTGCTTGAGTTTCCTGGTTTTTACTTCCAAGTTTTAAGAGGAGTTACGGACATTATGAAAAAGCATCTTGGCTATCTGGCGATTTCAACCATCCTGGCAGCCATGCTGGMCGGTTGCGGTAAAAAAGAGGAGGCACCTGTCGCTGCTGCTCCGGCGCCCGCAGCAAGCGCACCCGCCGCTGCCCCCGCCGAAGAAAAGGTGCTCAATGTCTACAACTGGCCTGACTATGTCGCCAAGGACATGATCGCCAACTTCGAAAAAGAAACCGGCATCAAGGTCAACTACCAGACCTTTGAAAACAACGAAGCCCTGCACGCCAAGCTGGTGGCAGGGAACACCGGCTACGACATCGTGGTGCCGGGCGCCGTATTCGCCAAACCACAAATCGACGGCGGCCTGCTTGCCAAGCTCGACAAGTCCAAGGTCGCCAACTACGGCAACCTCGACCCCGCCATCATGGAAAAGCTGGGCACCATCGACC
>NZ_JBFUCA010000207.1:0-6907 GCF_056405475.1 Polaromonas sp. P1_G4 | reverse complement strand
TATTGGGCAAAGCCGTCCGTCCAGGCCTGCAGTTCGGCGGGCGTGATGTCCTGCCAGGCGCGGCCTTCCCAGGCACCAAAGTCCATCTCCTGCAACCGCGGGTCGCTGGTGCAAGCCAGGTCGGGGCGCAGTTCGCGCAATGCTTGCGCCAGCTGCACGCATCGCTGCAAAGGGGAGTGGGCGACCCGTGTGCCGGCGGGAAGCAGCGTGGCTAGCGCTTGCGCGCATTCGGCGGTGGCCGCCGCATCGGCCGCTACGTCCTGCCGGCCGTAGCAAATGCCGGCTTCAACCAGCGGTGTTGCGTGGCGGGCCAGCCAGAGCTTCATGGCTTACTGACTGCCTTGGTCGGGCAGCGCCTGCAGGTCGGTGCAGGTGATCTGCTGCTCCTGCACGGGGACCGTGGTGGCGGTGKACGGAAGTGATGCGGTGATCATGGAGAGGGGCTGCTGCGGTGGCTGGAGAATGGCGGAGTGCACGCTGTGCGATCCGTGCGATAAGGAAGGGTCCGCCATGCCCCATGGTCTATTCTAGAGCGGCACAGGCGCCGGCGCGGCGAGCCTCTGCGCCACCGTGGGGCCATCTCTGGAACTGCTTGCAAGAACCGGCTATCTGTGACACCCCTCGCCGAACTTGCTGTGCCGTCAAGCCGCTAAGCGGCGTGCTGCAGCATCAGGTCAAGGTTCTGCACCGCCGCACCCGAGGCGCCTTTGCCCAGGTTGTCGAACACGGCGGCCAGAAGCACCTGCCCATGCTGCGGGTTGGCGAACACGGCCAGCCGCAGCAGGTTGGTGCCGTTGAGCGCCTGCGGGTCCAGGTGCTGCGTGGCCTGAACGTCCTTTTGCGCCATCACCTCCACGTGCACGGCGCCTTCGTAGTGCTGCTGTAGACAGGCTTGCAAGCGACCGGGAGTGACGCCCGCTGGCAACCGCCGCAACAGCAACGGGATCGTGAGCACGATGCCCTGGCGGAACGAGCCGTAAGCCGGCAGGAAGAAGGGCCGCTGTATCAGGCCTGCGTGTTTCTGGATCTCGGGGATGTGCTTGTGGGCCAGCCCCAGACCGTACACCTGGAACATGGGCGCATGCGATGCACCCGCACCTTCATGCGCATCCACCCGCGCGCGGCCGCCGCCGGAGTAGCCCGACACCGCATGGATCGCCAGCGGGTGGTCGGCGGGCACGAGGCCGGCCTTCACGAGTGGCAGCAGCAGGGCGATGGCGCCCGTGGGATAGCAGCCGGGGTTGGTGACGCGCCGCGCGTTGGCGATGCGCCGGGACTGTTCCGAGCCCATTTCCGGGAGTCCGTAGACCCACTGCGGATCCGTGCGGTGCGCGGAGCTGGCATCGATCACGCGCACGGCCGGGTTCACGATGGAGGCCGCTGCTTCGCGTGCAGGCCCGTCGGGCAGGCACAGCAGCGCGATATTGCAGGCATTAATGGCTTCTGCACGGCGCGCCGGGTCCTTACGGTCCTGCTCGGGCAGCGTGAGGAGGGTCAGGTCGTTGCGGCCCTGCAGGCGTTCGTGGATCTGCAGGCCGGTGGTGCCCTGATCGCCATCGATGAAGACAAGGGGTGCGCTCATGCGGTGCTCCTGGTGGGATGAATGGCTCGAGCCAAAGAAAGAAGAATGACGAATCTTCAGCGACACCTTAGAATTTGAAAAGTTGAATTTCATAAACATCAGCATCAGATTTACTGAACGTCATGCGCGAACTCAACCTGGACCGGCTGCGCACGCTGGTCACCATCGCACACCTGGGCTCGTTCGCCGAAGCCGCGCGCGTGCTGCATCTGGCGGCGCCCACGGTGAGCCTGCACGTAGCCGACCTGGAAGCGCTGTGTGGCGCCCCCCTGCTGGTGCGCAAGCGCGGTGAAGTGCGTCCCTCGGGCGTGGGCGAGGCACTGATTGAACGGGCGCGGCGCCTGTTGGCCGATGCGGACGAGGCAATGGATGTAGTTCAGCGGCAGGTGCAGGGGTTGGCGGGCCGTGTGCGGCTGGGCGCCTCCACGGGCGCGATTGCCCACTTGCTGCCGCAGGCCCTGGAGGTGCTGGGCCGGAATCATCCCGGCATCGACGTGCAGGTGGCAGTGCTCACTTCGCAGGACACCATGACGCGCCTGGCGAATGGATCGCTCGACGTGGGCCTGGTGGCGCTGCCGCAGGCGACGGTGCAAGGGGTGAAGGTGCAGCCCTGGCGTCGGGATCCGATGATGGCCTTCGTGCCGTCGCCCTGGGCTGTACCCCAGCGTGTTACGCCGAAGTGGTTGGCGGCTCAGCCCTTGATTCTTAACGATTTGGGCACCAGCCTGTCGCGGTTGACCGCTGAGTGGTTCGCGCTGGCGGGGGAGCACCCCAAGGCGCGCATCCAGCTCAACTACAACGACGCCATCAAGAGTCTGGTGGCCGCCGGTTACGGCGCCACGCTGCTGCCGCACGAGGCATCATCCACCACGCCGCTTGACCCGCGCATCCGCATGCTTCCGTTGCGCCCCGCGCTGTGGCGGTCGCTGGGGGTTGCGCACCGGATGGGCCCGGTGGAGCGGGCGACGCAGCATGTCCTGGACGTGCTGTGGCAACAGCGGCAGCCATGGTCATAGACTGATGGCCAGGCCCAGGTAAAAAGCGATTTCGCAAACCTGCTGGGTGGCACCCAGGCAATCGCCGGTGAATCCTTGCAGCCTGCGCTTGAAGAAGCGGCCCATCCACAGCAACGCCAGCACGGCGAAGCTGCAGGCCACGATGAGGTTCATGACGTCAAGCACGAAGGTAGCCAGGGCCAGCGCGGCGAGGCACCAGGAAAACCCCACCAGCAGGCTGCCGGGGGAGATCTGGTCGGCCAGAGGCTTGGATTTGGACAGGGCGGTGTCGCCCACGTGTGGCAGCAGGTAAATCAGCAGCAGCGGCAGGCCGCGCGACATGATGTGGCCTGTGCATAGCGCGGCACAGGCATACCAGCTGCCAAAGGGCGCCTCTTCCCAGTCACCCCAGCCGGCGGGCGCGCCTTCGACCGAGCCGAGGATGGCCAACAGCGAGACCTTGCACAGCAAGGCGAGCACCAGCGCCATGGCGCCAAAGGCACCCACGCGCGAATCCTTCATGATTTCGAGTGCGCGGCCCTTGTCGTGGCTGCCGCCCAGGCCGTCGGCTACATCGGCAAGGCCGTCTTCGTGGAAGCCGCCCGTCAGCAGCACGGTGGCGGCGGTGGAAAACGCCGCGGCCACCAGCGGCGAGAACGTGGTGTCGGGCAGAACCGCCTGAAACAGCGCGTACACGGCAGCGGCAAACAGGCCCACCAGAATGCCGACGCCGGGGAAGTGGCCGGCGCTGGCGCGCAGCAACTCGGGGCTGTAGCCCACCCAGGCCGCCAGACGCCCCGTGATGGGGATGCGCGTGAAGAACTGGACGGCGAGCAGGAACTCGCGGACAAACAGGGTGATGGATGTCATGCGAGGCCCATGATGGTTTATGCGTCTTCCCGCCCGCTCACGCCGGCGGAGTCAAAGCTCGCCATTTCATTGAGAAAGCCGGCTGCAGATTGCACCAGGGGCCAGGCCAACAGCGCGCCCGTACCTTCGCCGAGGCGCAGCTTGAGTTCGAGCAGCGGTTGGGCTTTCAGGTGCGCCAACAGCAGGCGATGGCCGTGCTCGTCGGAACGGTGGCAAAACACCATGTAGTCCTGCACCGCGGGAGCGAGCGAGCGGGCCACCAGTGCTGCCGCCCCGGCGATAAAGCCGTCGACCAGCACCACGCGGCGCTCGCTGGCGGCCTGCAGCATGGCGCCGGCCATCATGGCGATTTCAAAACCGCCCAGGGCGGCCAATGCATCCAGAGGCTGCGTTGCGCCGGCGTGGCCTGCCAGCGCGCGCGCCAGCACGGCGCGCTTGCGTTGCAGTTGCTGGTCGTCCAGGCCGGTGCCGCGACCGGTGGCTTCGTCGATGCTGATGCCGGCAAGGCGTGCCAGCAGCAGGGCGGCAGGCGAGGTGTTGGCAATGCCCATTTCGCCAAACGCCACCACGTTGCCGGGCAGCGATTGCAGGATGTCCATGCCCGCGGTGAGTGCGGTGTGGGTTTGCAGTTGCGACATCGCGGGCCCGCTGCAGATGTTTTGGGTGCCGTGGGCGATCTTGCGCTGCAGCAGCTGCGGGTGCGCGGGCAAGTCCGCCGCCACGCCGGCATCCACTACGTGCAGGGCAAAGCCGTGCTGGCGCGCGAAGACGTTGATGGCGGCGCCGCCGGCCAGCATGTTGCCGACCATCTGCACCGTGACATCCTGCGGAAAGGCCGAAACGCCTTCGGCGGCAATGCCATGGTCGGCCGCGAAGACCACCATTTGGGGAGCTTGCAGCGTGACGTTCTCGCTCTGCTGGATCAGGCCCAGCTGCAGCGCCACACTTTCGAGCAGGCCGAGCGCGCCCTGCGGCTTGGTCTTGTGGTCGATCTTGTGCCGCAGCCTGGCCTCCAGCGGGAGGTCGGCAGTCGGCTCAATCGCGGGCAGGAGGAGGGGTGGAAAGTCGGGTGCGTTCATCGGTGATTTGTTTAAGGCAGGCGGGGCAGAAGCACGACAGTGCGCTGCCTTCCGGTTGCGGAGTTCGTTCGGAGGGTACGGGCATGATGTGCGGCAGTTGCACGCACCAGCATTCAGCATCTCCTGCCGCCATGCCGCAGCGCAGGCCGGCGCCGCAGCGGGGGCACACCGAGGTGTCGGCCTGGGCGGGTGTTGGCGGGGGTGCGGCCTGTGGGCTCATGGCGGATGGGCTTGTCGGCTCTACGGTCAGTTTTGCGGTCAGCTCTGCAAGAACAGCCGGTAAACAGGGTTGGCGGTTTCCTCGACGTGAGGGTAGCCCAGCGTGTCCAGGAAATCCTTGAAGGCCTTGTTGTCGGCCTTGGGCACCTGCAGGCCGACCAGGATGCGGCCGTAGTCGGCGCCCTGGTTGCGGTAGTGAAAGAGGCTGATGTTCCAGCCCGGCCGCATGCTGGAGAGGAACTTCATCAGCGCGCCCGGCCGCTCGGGGAAGACGAAGCGCAGCAGGCGCTCGTCTTTGGACAGCGCACTGTGCCCGCCCACCATGTGGCGGATGTGTTCCTTGGCGAGCTCGTCGTGGGTGAGGTCCAGCGTCTTGAAGCCGTGGCGCGAGAAATTGGCGGCGATCTTGCTGCTCTCGCCCTTGGCCGACGTGGTCAAGCCCACAAAGACGTGGGCTTTGGCGTCGTCGTTGATACGGTAGTTGAACTCGGTCACGCTGCGCGGCCCGCCCGGCAGCTCGCCAATCACTTCGCAAAAGCGCCGGAAGCTGCCGCGCTCTTCTGGAATCGTCACGGCGAACAGGGCTTCGCGCTCTTCGCCGACTTCGGCGCGCTCGGCGACGAAACGCAGGCGGTCGAAATTCATGTTGGCACCGCACAAGATGGCCGCGTAGGTTTCACCCTTGGCCTTGTGGGTGGCCACATACTGCTTGACAGCTGCCACGGCCATTGCGCCGGACGGCTCGACGATGCTGCGGGTGTCGACGAACACGTCCTTGATAGCGGCGCAGACGGCGTCGGTGTCGACGGTGATGAATTCATCGACCAGTTCGCGGCTGATACGGAAGGTTTCTTCACCCACCAGCTTGACGGCCGTGCCGTCGGCGAAGAGGCCGACGTCGCTCAGGGTCACGCGCTTTTTGGCGTTGACTGACTGCAGCATCGCGTCGGAGTCGTTCATCTGCACGCCGATGACTTTGATCTCGGGCCGCACCGCCTTGATGTAGTTGGCCACGCCGGAGATGAGCCCGCCGCCGCCGATGGCAACAAACACGGCGTCGAGCCGGCTGGAGCCGAGGCTTTGCAGCTGCATGAGGATTTCCATCGCGATCGTGCCCTGACCGGCGATGACGTCCGGGTCGTCAAACGGATGCACGAAAGTCAGGCCCTGCTTTTTCTCGAGCACCACGGCGTGGGCGTAGGCGTCGGAGTAGCTTTCTCCGTGCAGCACGACATTGCCGCCCCAGGCCCTGACGGCGTCGACCTTGAGCTGCGGTGTGGTGGTGGGCATGACGATGACGGCGCGTGTGCCGAGCTTTTGCGCGCTGAGTGCGACGCCTTGGGCATGGTTGMCGGCCGAGGCGCAAATCACGCCTTTTTTGAGCTGTTCGGGGCTCAGGTGAGCCATCTTGTTGTAGGCGCCCCGCAGCTTGAAGCTGAACACCGCCTGCTGGTCTTCGCGTTTGAGCAGCACGGTGTTTTTCAGGCGCAGGCTCAGGTTTTTGGCGGGCTCCAGCGCGGACTCCACTGCCACGTCATAAACCCGGGCTGTCAGGATCTTTTTCAGGTAGTCGGCTGGTTTCAGCGCGGGCTTCGACGTTTTGCCGGAAGGTTTCCCCGGAGCTTTGACTGCCTTGATGACTTTGGGAACAGGGCGGGTGGCTTGTTTGGTGTGGGTTGGCATGTTTTTCTCGCAGCCTGACATCATAGTGGGCAAGAAAAAAGGCCCAGACTTTGCAGTCTGGGCCTGTAAATCCACCCTTAGAGGAGGTGGAGGAGACAACCGGTGCAAAAAGACCCTGAGTTGCCGGACAACTGATCTTGATGCGATGATTTCAGTATAGCGGGCCGATGTTGCGCTGCACAATATCTTGTGGCGTAAATTCGACATTTTTCACGGTTTAATCATAAATTTTATGCATGAGGAGAGAGATTCATGGAATGCACGGTGAGTTGGACGGGCCCGACGGCGGTCACAGGATCGCGCTCCGGAATGAGTTTTCTGGCTGAGACCGGCAGCGGCCACACCCTGGTGATGGACGGCGCGCCCGATGCCGACAAACCGGAAAACGGCGGCGCCAACCTGGCACCCCGGCCCATGGAAACCTTGCTGGCCGGGACCGGTGGCTGTACGGCCTACGACGTGGTGCTGATCCTCAAGCG
>NZ_JBFUCA010000206.1:0-6918 GCF_056405475.1 Polaromonas sp. P1_G4 | reverse complement strand
CGCGTGTGTCGCGGGCACCATCCAGTTCGAATATCCCTCCCGCATTCTCATTTTCAACAAGCATGTTGTGGAAGGCATCGTGAATGCCGGGGCTGCCGTCCACGACAAGAATACGGTCCTTGTTCTGGGTAGATCTTGTTTTCATAGTGGGGGCGCCTCGCATGAACCGGCTTCAGATAGGGGACAACGGCACTTCAGCTTGCACCTGTGCCCGTCGTAGGGGCAACGTTACGCGGAATGTGATGTCTTGACCAGCGGCACTTTCCCCGTCCATGCGTCCCTGGCGTTTTTATCGGATTGTGGGGCAGCGATAGCCCTCAGCCCGTGCTTTTGCCAACAGGCCCCTTGGTGAGGAAGGGCCGGCTGTCTCCGGACTGGCGGTCAGTGGGGGTGGCGCTCCAACCCCAACTTACAATCACAGCCACAACAGGAGCCCCATCCCATGAGCATCAAGAGCGATAAATGGATACGCCGCATGTCCGAGCAGCACGGCATGATCGAACCTTTTGAACCCGGCCAGATCCGCCAGCGGGACGGCCAGAAAATCATCAGCTATGGCACCAGCAGTTACGGCTACGACATCCGCTGCGCGCCCGAGTTCAAGGTCTTCACCAACATCCATAGCACGGTGGTGGACCCAAAGAACTTCGACGAGAAAAGTTTTGTCGACTTCCACGGCGACAGCTGCATCATCCCGCCCAACAGCTTTGCGCTGGCCCGCACCATGGAGTACTTCCGCATCCCGCGCAATGTGCTGACCATCTGCCTGGGCAAAAGCACCTATGCGCGCTGCGGCATCATTGTCAACGTCACGCCGTTTGAGCCCGAATGGGAAGGCTATGTAACGCTGGAGTTCTCCAACACCACGCCGCTGCCAGCCAAGATTTACGCGGGCGAGGGCTGCGCGCAGGTGCTGTTCTTCGAGAGCGACAAGGACGACGTCTGCRAGGTCAGCTACAAGGACCGCGGCGGCAAGTATCAGGGGCAGGTTGGGGTGACCTTGCCGAAGGCGTAACGGACATCTACACGACTGATTTGGACGGACGCCTGCAAAGGGCGTCCGTTTTCGTTTCTGCCCTCTACAGCCTCAGGGCTTGGCGACCTGGGGGCGGCTGGCAAAGCCGCTCATGTACTTGATGGCGTCGCCAATGGTGTCGCGCCACACCGGCCATTCATGATCGCCATCGACGACGCGGTACTCCACCAGCTTGGGCTGGTATTCAAACAATTTCTGGAACAGGCCGGCCGAGTGGTAGGCAATGGAAAAGGTGTCGTGGTCGCCGCTGTTGATGTACAGGGGCACCACGATTTTTTTGCTTTTGTAGGCTTCCCAGCTGGCGGTGTAGTTCAGGCGGTCCCATGAGGCCTGGTCAAATTTGCCGCCTGCCTGGAACGGTGCCACCTGCATGGCCGAAGAGTGGCCCGGGGGTGTCGGTGAATAGATCGCCGGGCTCAACGCCGCGGCGGAAACAAACAGTTCCGGGTACTTGAAAACGGCGTTCACCGTGCCGAAACCGCCGGCGGACAGCCCTGCGATCATGCGGCCTTCACGCGTGGTGATGGTCCTGAAGTTGGTGTCGATGTGCGGGATGAGCTCCTTGATGAGCGCGGTTTCGGCCTTGTCCTTGTTGCCGTCCACCCACCAGGTGGAGCCGCCGCCCGGCATCACGATGATGGCCGGCTGGACGCGGCCTTCCCTGACCAGCGTGTCCATGGTCGCCTGGACCTGGCCTTTAACCAGCCAGTCATTGTGGTCGCCGCCGTTGCCGTGCAGCAGAAACAGCACCGGGTAGCGCAGCCGGCCGCTCTCATAGCCGTCCGGCAGGTAAATGGTGTAGCGGTAGTCTGTGTTCAAGGCCTTTGAGTTGAAGGACCTGACGGTGACCTCGCTGGCAAACGACAGCGGTGCGCCAGCCGCAACAAGTGCCAGTAAAAACCAGCCCAGCAGTTTGCGAATCGACTTGAACCCCATGCCTGTCTCCATCTTGAGCTCCTTGTTGTGTGAGGGCAAGTATCCGGTAAATCCCGGACGCGTGAAAGCGCTCTCACGCAGCGGCTCAACGGATGCCGGGGGCGGGACTGGGCCTCGGTGAACCTTGTTACTTGACCAGCAACACCGGAATCTCGCACTCGGCGACCACGCGCTGGGCCACGCTGCCGATCAGCGCGCGGCTGAGCAGGCCCTGGCCGTGTGTGCCCATCACGATAAGGTGCGCTTTTTCGCGCTTGGCGGCACGCAGTATTTCGGCGGTGGGCGAGCCGACCACGGCGAGGGTTTTAAACGCCATCTTGTGGCGCTGGAGGAAGCGCTCGATCGGCGCCAGCACCTTCTGCGATTCTTCGGTGTGGTAGGCGGTGACGTTGGCCGAACCCAGCATGGTCTTGACGCGCCCCGGCACGGGAGCCTGCACATTGATCACCACCACTTCGCCTTCGGCACCGGCGAGTTCATCGTGGTTCACCAGAAAGGCCAGGGCCTTTTTGGTGTACTTGCTGCCATCGGCGGCGAACAGAATCTTCATGGTTTTTCTCCGGTGTGATCGGATCAGCGTAACACCAGCGCCCTCGTGCCGCTGTAGGTGAGCGCCTGTTTTCGTCTTGCAGTCCGGGGAAAATGGCTTGGATCCAGGTGCCGACTTGGCGCCGTTCAAGCCAGCGCTGTCCGTGCCGCGGCCAAGTCCCAGCCCGCCCAGCCGCAGCTTTTAAACAGCACTGGCCCGGCGGGTTTTTTGAGGTCCTGGCGGATCACATCGGCCAGTGTGGCGAAGCGGCCCACGTCCAGTCCGGCCTGCAGCAGGTCCCCTGCCTCGTGGATGGCATCAGCCGCGTCGACAAACACCGAACCCTTCGCCGCGAAGTATTGGCATAACGCGGCGCTCAGTTCCATCATGGCCGGGGTGAAAGCCCCAACGGCGCTGATGAAGCCGTCAGGCCGGGGCAGCGCGCTGAGGACTACGGCGGCAGCCGGCGTGCAGGTAACGGCCAGCGGGCAGTCGGCCAGCGCGGCATCGGCGTCGTGCACCACGCGGGCGATCAGGCCCAGCGCCTCTGCATGCTGCACCAGGGCCTGGGCGCTGGCGTAGCTGCGCGAAGCGATGCGAAATTCGTGTACGCCCAGGCCTTCGGCATAAGCCTCCAGGTGCGCAAGTCCCTGGACACCGGCACCGACGATGAGCATGGGGCCGTGCGTGTTGGGCGCCAGCCGCTGCGCGGCCAGCAGTGAGACGGCTGCCGTGCGCCGGGCGGTGACGGTGGGCCCGTCGAGCATCAGCCGGCGACTGCCGGTGGCCACGTCAAACACCACAACGTCGCCCTGGATAGTGGGTCGGCCGGTGCCGGCATTGCCAGGCGTGAAGGTGATCAGTTTGGTGATCGCGGTGCGGGCGTCCAGCGCCGGCATCACAAACAGGCTGCCGCCCCCAGTCAGGGGCTGCACCACGCGCGGCGRCACCTGGACGGAACTGTCCTTGAGCAGGTGCGTCAGCTCGCTGACCAGCAACGGGTAAGGCAGGCGGGCGGCGGTCTGGGCGGGGTTTAGCAGGGTGGGCGTCATGGGGCGATGGTAAAGCGGGGAAGGAAGTGGGAGGGCGAGACGAGGGGGTGTCGGTGCCCCGCGTTACGTCGCGTAAAAAAATGAAAGGTTTTTATCCTACATATTCCCGGGAAAAGTGCTGGATGGAAACCGCAAACGCTTCCCTAGGATGAAAACAGGTTCACAGGGAGGCCTGCCATGTTTTCTGACCACTTGCAAAAATTCGACAAAATGCCTTACAAGACGCTGCTCTGGGTAGCGGCTGGGCTGGTGTTTGTTTGCCAGCTGGCAGCCTTCGCGTTTGTGGCGGACGGGCAAGTCGCCAAAGCCAGGATCCGCGACTATCAGCGCCAGGCTGAAGTGCAGGCGATTGCGCAGTGCATCGAAAACACCGCCGGTGCCGCCCGCCAGGGTTGTATCCAGCAGGCCCGCGTCGCGGCCGCCTCAGCCTTGCCGCCCGTCATCACCAGCGCGCAAAAGGGTCAGGCTGTGGCCGATTCATCGGGGGAGTCCGGCGGTGTGATGGCCAGCAACGCAGCAGGCGCCACTGTCAGCAGCATGCTGCCAATGCAGCCTGCACAGGGCTTTATGCCGGCGTCCTTCGCCATCCGCTGATTCAGCAATCATCGGAAGGTCTTACGGCCGGTGCGGTTAGTATGGCCGCGATGGACATGTCACGCCTGTTGCGTCTTTACCAGCCGCGAAACCCCCTGTTCTGGCTGATGCTCGTGCTCAACGGGCTGTCTCCTTTGCTGGCCTGGGTGGTACATAACCGTCCCTTGAATGCCTGGGCCACGGTGCTGGTCACCTGTTTTGCGCTGGGTAACGCCGTGATTGGCACATTCCTGCTGTGGCGATTGCTGCGCAATGAGCCTGCCATGCCCGCGCAGAATGCCGGCGCGCAAGACGCTAACCCTGACGTTAATTGACGGCCCCGGCGCCTTTGACGATGTCRTGCGGTGTGGCCAGCGCCGCCGCTATGGCCAGCCGCAACCCGCGCACGATCTCATCGAGCGGCAAGCTGGGCGCACCCTGTTCGGGCACATAGGGCACATGGATAAAACCGCCACGCGTGCGCCTGAAGCCGCGCTTTGTGGTCAGGGCATGCATGAGCGCATAAAACACGTGGTTGCAGACAAAGGTGCCGGCGGTTTGCGAAACCTCGGCAGCCACGCCCGCCTCCTGCAGCGCCTGCAGCATGGCCTTGATGGGCAGGCTGCTGAAATAGGCTGCCGGCCCGCCCGCCACGACCGGCGTGTCGACGGGCTGGCCGCCGGTATTGTCGGGAATACGGGCATCGTTGACGTTGATGGCAATGCGCTCCAGCGAAATCGCGCTGCGCCCGCCCGCCTGGCCGACGCAGATCACCAGTACCGGCTTATGCAGCGCGAGCAGCCGGATGAGTTCTGCGATGGAGGCCTGAAACACGGTGGGCAATTGCGCCGCCACCAGGAGGTGGCCGCCTACGCGCTTGCCACCCAGCGCCTGTACCGCCAGCCAGCTGGGGTTGAGGGGCAAGCCGCTGTGCCCGGTGTCGCCAAAGGGGTCGAAGCCGGTGAGCAGGACACGGGGTAGCGAAGAAGCGGAAAGGGCTGTGCGCATGCCACCATTGTGAAGGACGGCGGTGTTTTGGCTACCATGGCTCCATGAATACCCCAACCCATCCGGACATTTCCGCGCTGGCCACCGACCTCACCCGCGCCCGTCTTGAAGCCAGCCCGTTGCCTTGGCCCGCCACCGTGCCAACTGACGTGCCGCTGGCCTATGCCACCGCGCTGGCCGTGCGCGCCGCGCGAAGCGCGCAGGGCGACAGCCCGGTAGGCTACAAGGTTGGCTTTACCAACCGCACCATCTGGCCGCGTTATGAAGTCTATGGCCCCATCTGGGGCACGGTGTGGCATAGCAGCCTGGCGCGTGTCGATGCCTCCGGGCCCAACGAGGGAGTGTTGTCGCTCAAAGGCCTGTGTGAACCGCGCATTGAGCCCGAGGTGGTGTTCGGCCTGCGCGAAGCGCCGCCGACCGATTGTTCGGCGGCAGAACTGATTGCGTCCATAGACTGGGTCGCGCACGGCTATGAGATCGTGCACACGCATTTCCCGGGATGGAAGTTCACGGCTGCGCAGGCGGTAGCCGACGGCGGGCTGCACGGCCGGTTATTGGTGGGCCATGCCGTGAAGCTGCCCGACGGGTTGGCRCCCGCGGCACTCATGCAAGCCCTGGCGGGCCTGCGGCTCAAGCTCTACGGCGATGGGGTGCTCAAAGATGAAGGTGAGGGCGCCAATGTGCTGGACGGTCCTGTAGAGGCGCTGCTGCATTTCGTACAGGAATTGCGCGCCACGCCCGGCACACCGGCTTTGCGGGCCGGCGACGTCATCACCACCGGCACGCTGACTGACGCCTGGCCGGTGCAGGCGGGGCAGACCTGGCATACCGAACTGCAAGCGTCCGGCCCGGTGGCCGGCTCGCTCAAGGGCTTGACGGTCCGGTTCGAATAAGCGCCGCGCGCCGGGCCTATTTTTTGATCACCGCGCCGGTTTCGCTGTCGAACTTCACGACACGCACCTGGCCGTTCTGGCCGGGAAAGTTGTCAAACACCGCGCGAACCAGGTAAGGCACGACCAGCGGAAGGTCGCCGCTGCCGCCTTCGTACACAGCGCGCGATTCAAACACCGTGCGCGGCGGCTTGCCGGGTGGCGTGCCCTGGGTGTCAAGTAACCGCACGCGCAGGCTGTTGGTGTAAATCGTCATGTTGAGCGGCCTGTCGCCGACATAGCGCGGCCCGAAAGGGTCGGGCACCCAGCCGCCCGCGTATACGCGGCCCGCGGCGTCGCGGTAAGGCGGCAGGAAGACAAAGTTGTCCTGGTAAACCGGCTGCAGAAAGGTTTTCTCTTCGCTGCGGCTGCTGGCCGCTACGTCAACCTGCAGCCGCCCTGCCTGGCCTTCCGGCGCGCGCCTGAGGCCGCGTTTCTCCAGTTCGGCCTGCACATAGCCCTCATAGGTGGCTTGTTCCAGCTGCCGTGTCGTGTCMACCGGCGTGATGTAGCTGAAAGTGGCGCCCGCCGTATCGCCCGGCCACTGGTTGAAGCTGGTCACGCGGGTGGTGATGGGGCTGGCGCAGGCCGTCAGCAGCGCGGCCAGCAGCAACGCAAGCGCCAGGCGCAGCGGGAAAAACACGGAAATGGCGCCGCCCTGGGTGCCGGGGCCCGCGGGCGTTGGGTGGGCAAAAGTAGTCATGACGAATGGATACACCAAGGTTCAATTTTGTTCCACGGCGGGGGGCCGCTCAAGTAAAGTCGGCGCATGCGCTGACAGCGGACCGGGCTTTGGGGCAGGTGCCGCAGCGGGCCGGAAAGGCCAGTATGCACGGATGACAGACAGGGAGACAC
>NZ_JBFUCA010000205.1:0-6995 GCF_056405475.1 Polaromonas sp. P1_G4 | reverse complement strand
AGACGGCATACGAGATGAATGGTAGTCTCGTGGGCTCGGAGATGTGTATAAGAGWCTGGTTGGGCAACAGGGCCGGGCGGCGGCCGGTGCTGCGTTCGATGGACGCCATGCCCCAGCGCACCCAGGCATTGTCGGGGTCGAGGCGTGTGGCGGCCATGTTCATGTCGGTGCCGCGCACTTCCACATCGTCAAAGCCGTGGGCCAGCAGGTGCTTGCGGATGTGCGCCAGAAAATTCGCCGGGTCGCTGCCCACCACATAACGCATGTGGCAGTGCGCGCGCGCCTCGGCCGGAATGGCATGCACCGGCATGGCCGGGTTGCCGGTGGTAAAGGCCAGCACCTCCAGGCTGTTCCAGCCGATCACGCGCTCGGCCGGCGAGAGGCCCGGCTCGCCCCAGTCGGGATCGATCTCGGGATCGTTCGGGCCGCCGCCGACCTCGATGTCCTGCAGCGCGGTACGCACGCTGGCCGGAATGGCGGTGGGCAGCAGGCCGGGCACCAGGATGCGGCCGCGGGCGTCCACCAGGCTGGCAATCGCATGGGCCAGGCGGATGCCGGGGTTGCGCAAAAGGCCGCCCCAGTTGCCCGAATGGTGGCCGCCGTCGCGCAGCTTGAGGTGCAGGTCGAAGTTGAAGACGCCGCGCGAGCCGAGAAACAGCGTGGCGCGCGAAGCCGACACACGCGGGCCGTCGGAGGCGAGGAACAGGTCGGCCGCCAGCGCATCGCGGTGCAGGGCACACACTTCGTTCAGGCCGGGCGAGCCGTCTTCTTCACCCATTTCCAGGATGATTTTCACGTTGTAGCCCAGGCGCCCGCTGCGCACGGCCAGCACTTGTTCGAGCGCGGTCAGGTTGATGGTGTGCTGCCCCTTGTTGTCGGCGGTGCCGCGGCCATACCAGCGGTTGCCGTCCACCACGATCTTCCAGGGGCTCAGGCCTTCGCGCCACTGGGCGTCGTAGCCGCGCACCACGTCGCCGTGGCCGTAGGTCAGCACGGTGAAAGCGGCGCCGGGCTCGATGCGCTCGGCCAGCAGGAAAGGGCTTTTGCCCGGCACCGGGTTGTCGACGATGCGGCAGGCAAAGCCCAGCTCCGTGAGCTTGGGCGTGATTTCGTTCTGCAGGTAGGCGTGCAGGATGGGGCCGCTGGCGGCGTCCTGGCTTTCGGTTTTGTAGGCAACGCGGCGGTCCAGCGTTTGCTGGAAACGCCCGTCGTCGAAACAGGCGAGGGTCTGGGCCACGGCTTGGGTACGGCTCATGAGAGGTCCTTGAAATTGAAGGGAAATTGCGCGGTTGAAATGGAGAGGTAAAACGTCAGCCGATGGCTTCGGCGGCAATGTCCGGCACACCCAGCCCGGGCTCGGGCGTGAGGGCAGAGGCCAGCAGCATGCGGGTGTAGGGGTGCTCGGGCCGGGCAAAGACCTGCTCGCGCGTGCCCAGCTCAACGATGGCGCCGCGGTGCATCACGGCCACGCGGTCCACCAGGTGTTCGACCACGCCCAGGTCGTGGCTGATGAAGAAATAGGTCAGCCCGAACTCGGCCTTCAGGTCCATCAGCAGGTTGAGGATCTGCGMCTGCACCGACACGTCAAGCGCCGATGTCGGTTCGTCGCAGATCAGGATGTCGGGTCGCAGCACCAGCGCCCGCGCAATCGCCACGCGCTGGCGCTGCCCGCCCGAAAGCTGGTTGGGGTACTGGCTGTGCGTGCGCTCGGGCATGCCGACCAGGTCGAGCATCTCGCGCACCTTGCGCTGCTGTTCCTGCGCAGTGCCCACCTTGTGCAGGGCCAGCGGTACACGAACGATCTCTGCCACCGTGCGGCGCGGGTTCAGCGACGAATACGGGTCCTGGAAGATGGGCTGGATGTGGCGCGCCAGGGCGCGGCGCTGGCTGCTGTCGACTTCCTTGCCGTTGACCAGCACATTGCCCGAGGTGGGCGGCAGCAAGCCCAGCAGCATTTTGGCCAGGGTGCTTTTGCCGCAGCCGGACTCCCCGACCAGGCCCAGGGTTTCGCCCTTGCGAATGCGCAGCGAGACGTTATTTACCGCCCTGATTTCACCKGGCGCTGTGAACAGCCCGCGCTTGAGTTTGAAGACGCGGCTGAGCGCGCACAGCTCCAGCGCAATGTCTTCGCTGCCGCCCGGGGGCGTTGCCAAAGGGGTGGTGGGGTTCATGCGGCCTCCGCCAGCAAGGGTGAAGCCGCGACGCAGCGCACGGCATGCTCCGCGTCCAGCGCCACATAGGGCGGGGTGGCAGCGCAGCCTGCCTGTACCTGGCTGCAGCGGTTGGCAAAGGCACAGCCCTCCACCTTGCCCACGAGGCTGGGCACCACGCCCGGGATGGCCTGCAGGCGGCTGCCGGGCAGGGTTTTGCCGCGTACCGGAATGCAGTTGAGCAGCCCGCGGGTGTAGGGATGGGCGGGGTGGGCGAACAGCTCGGCCACCGGCGCGGTTTCCACCACCTCGCCCGCATACATCACGGCCACGCGGTCGGCGATGCGCGCCACCACGCCCAGGTCGTGGGTGATGAAGACCACCGCGGTGCCGAACTCCTTTTGCAGCTCACGGATCAGCCTAAGGATCTGCGCCTGGATGGTGACGTCCAGCGCGGTGGTGGGCTCGTCGGCAATGATCAGGTCCGGCTCGCACATCAGGGCCATGGCAATCACCACGCGCTGGCGCAGGCCGCCCGAGAGCTGGTGCGGGTACTGCCGCAAACGGTCGGCGGCCTGCGGAACGCCCGCGCGTTCGAGCAGGTACAGCGCACGCTCACGCGCCTGGGCCATGCTGACCTTGCGGTGCGCGCGCAGCGCCTCGCACAGCTGGTCGCCCAGCGTGTACGACGGGTTCAGCGCCGTCATCGGCTCCTGGAAAATCATCGCCATGCGCGAGCCGCGCAGCGCGGACATTTCCCGCTCGGGCAAGCCCTGCAGGTCCACGCCGTCAAAGCGAATGTGGTCGGCGCTGCGCACCGCCTTGCGCGGCAGCAGGCCCATCAGCGCAAGCGACGTCATCGACTTGCCGCAGCCGGACTCGCCGACCAGGCACAGCATTTCCCCGCGCCGCACCTGGAAGTCGATGCCACGCACGGCGTGCAGCATGCCGCCCGGTGTCGGCAGGTCGACGCGCAGGTTTTTCACGTCCAGCAAAATTTCCATGGAGGTTCCCTTTCAGTTGCGGCCGTCGGGCGCGGTCAGGTCACGCAGGCCGTCACCCACCAGGTTGATGGCCAGCACCAGCAGGGCCAGCACCACGCCGGGCACCAGGATCACCCAGGGCTGGAAGAACATGTAGGCCTTGCCTTCGGCCACCATCAGCCCCCATGAGGGCGTGGGCGGCTGCACGCCCAGGCCCAGGAAGGAGAGGGTGGACTCCAGCAGGATCGCGTGCGCCATCTCGAGCGTGGCCACCACGGTCAGCGGGCCCATCAGGTTGGGCAGCAGTTCGCGCACCAGGATGTAGGGCGTGGACGCGCCGAGCGCCTTGGCGGCGGAGATGAATTCGGCGTCGCGCAGCTGCTGCGTGGCCGAGCGCGTGACGATGGCAAAGCGGTCCCACAGCAACAGGCCCAGCAGGATGATGACCACCTGCAGTGAACCGCCGATGAGGGAAGCGGTTGCCAGTGCCACCAGCACCACCGGCATGGCCAGCCGGGTGGTGATGATGTAGCTGACCACGGCGTCGGTGCGGCCGCCGAAATAGCCCGCCAGCACGCCCATGGTGGTGCCGATCAGCCCGGACACCAGCGCCGCGACCAGCCCGATGCCCAGCGATACGCGGGCGCCGTACAAAAGGCGGCTCAGGTAATCGCGGCCGAGCTTGTCGGTGCCGAAGACGTGCTCCCAGCTGCCCTTGTCGTGCCAGAACGGCGGGATCAGGCGCTGGGTCACGTCCTGCGCATACGGGTCATGCGGGCTGAGCCAGGGCGCAAACAGGGCGGCCACCACGGCCAGGCCCAGCAGGATGCTGCCCAGCGTCATGCCGCGGTGGCCCAGCACACGCCGCAGGCTGCGGCGCCACGCGGGAATGGGCGGCAGCGGCAGCCCGGGCGCGGCGGAAACGGTCAGGGAAGGAGCGTTCATGGTGATGTCCTAGCGTGTGCGCATGCGGGGGTCGAGCGCGGCGTTGAAGACATCGGCCAGAAAGGTCAGCCCGATGTAGAACACGGCGATGATCAGCACCACGGCCTGCACCACGGGGTAGTCGTTGCGCGAAATGGAGTCCCAGGCGAGCTGGCCCAGGCCCTGCATGGAATAGACCGACTCAATGACGACCGAGCCGCCCAGCATGAAGCCCAGCTCCACGGCCGCCAGGGCCACAACCGGAATGATGGCGTTGCGCAAGGCGTGCTTGAACACCACGCGTGCCGGGCTCAGGCCCTTGGCGCGCGCAGTGCGGATGTAGTCTGCGCCCAGCACGTCGAGCATGCCCGCGCGCGTCAGGCGCATCAGCGAGGGCATGGCGTAGTAGCCCAGCGCGACGGCCGGCAACACAAAGTGCTGCCAGGTGGTGTTGCCCGCAACGGGCAGCCAGTGCAGCCCGACGGCGAAGAGCAGGATCAGCGTCAGCGCAAACCAGAAGTTGGGCATGGCCTGGCCGACCACCGCCACCATCAGGGCCAGCCGGTCTATCCAGGTGTCGCGGTAGACGGCGGCCAGCACGCCCAGCGGAATCGCCACCGACACCGCCAGCAGCAAAGACACGGCGCCCAGCTTGAGCGTGATGGGCAGGCGCTCGCCGATGAGTTCCATCACGGTGTTCTGGAAGAAGAACGAACGCCCGAAGTCCAGGTGCAGCGCGCCCCACAGCCAGTCAAAGAACTGGGTGGTGATGGGGCGGTTCAGGCCGTACTGGACGCGCACTTCCTCGACGGCTGCGGCGTTGGCCTCGGCGCCGGCGATGGAGGCCGCCAGGTCGCCGGAAAGGTGCAGCAGCATGAAACTGACGACGGCCACCGTGAGCATGACGCTCAGGGCCACCAGAAAGCGGCGGAATATGTATTGCAGCATGGGAAGGCCCCGGTTGTTGCGTTAGCGGACTGCGCGGGTCAGCCCAGCCGTGCGGCGCACGGCTGGACCATCGTGGCTACTTCCAGCTGGCCTGGCCGAAGCGCGGCAGTTCGTCCGCATGCGCCGTGAATTTGAGGTCCGGCGTGAAGGCGTAGTTGGTGGAATAGGAGAACATGGGCGCCATGTAGGCCTGCTCGCTGATGCGCTGCAGGGCCTGCGCATATTTCTTCTTGCGCTCGGTCTTGTCCACCGTGCTGTCGGCGGTTTTCAGCAGTGCAATCACCTGCGGGTCTTTGGCCGTGTCGTCCGGGCCGCCTTCAAAGTAGTTGCCGACAAACGCGGACGCGTCGTTGATGGAGAACGATCCCCAGGACTGGAAGGTCAGGGGCGCGCGGCCCGAGTAGATTTCGGTGCGCAGCACCGGGTACTGCACAAAATGCAGGCGCGCACGTATGCCCACCTTGCGCAGGTCGCCCACCATGGCTTCGGCATATTCACGCTCGCGGTAAGCCCACAGGTCGGTGTCGAAGCCGTTGGGGTAACCCGCGGCCGCCAGCAGTGCCTTGGCCTTGGCCGGGTCGTAGGTGTACTTCACCTCTTTTTCGGTTTCGCAGCCGAACTGGGTGCGAAAGCACGGCGAATACACCGGCTGGCTGCCGCCGCGCACCAGGCTGTCGGCCAGGCCCTTGCGGTTGATGGCGTGGTTGACGGCCTGGCGTACACGAATGTCCTTGAAGGGCAGGGCCTCCGGCGTGGTGCCGTTGCTGTTGATCGACATGAAACCCACGCGCATGGTTTCACCRCTCAGCACGGTGGTGTTGGGCCTGGACTTGAGCGACTCGGCCTGGTCGGACGGCACGCGCCAGATCCAGTCCACCGCGCCCGTCATCAGCTGGGCCACGCGCGCTTCCGGGTCGCGGATCACCACAAACTTCACCGTGCCGATATTCGGCTGGCCGGCCGGGCTGTCCTTGAAGTAGGCCGTGTTCTTCACCATGGTTACGCCCTGGCCTGGCACCACCGCGGTGATCTTGTAGGCGCCGGTACCAATGGGCGCCTTGCTGTAGCCCTCCAGGCCCACCTTCTTCATGTAAGCGGCGGGATAAATCGGTGTGGGCCCGGCCAGGTAGTCCATCGCGGCCGGAAACGGCGCCTTCAGATTGATGCGGACCTGGTAGTCGCCGAGCTTTTCGACGTTTTTGATCCAGCCCGTGTTCTGGCGCGTGGCGATCTTGGCCTCCGGCGCCGTGACCACATTGAAGGTGTAGGCCACATCGTCGGCGCTGAACTTGTCACCGTTGTGGAAGGTGACACCCTGGCGCAGGGTGACCAGCAACGCGGTGGCGGATTCCCATTTCCAGGCGGTGGCCAGCTGGGGTTTGAACTCACCGGTTTTGGGGTCCCGGTAGACCAGCGTGTCCCAGGCCAGGTTGGCCAGGATCACGCCTTCACGCATGTTGTTGTGGTACGGGCTGACGTTCTCAACCTCGCTGTCCGAGGCGTAAACCAGGGTGTCGTTGGCTTTGCCTGCGTGGGCTGCAGTCAGGCCGGCACCGAAGGCCGCAAGCACAAAACTTTGACGCACCATCGTGGTGAAAAATTGCTTCATAAAAGTCCTTCGTCATGGCGTGGGGAGTGGAGACGGCTCATTCTGCGCAAGAACCAGACCGAAAGACCATTCCATGCATTAGAGAATATGTATGATTGCGTTGCCAAATCGGCAATGCTCTGGCTGCCCATGCCCTGGCAGCTCCGCCATCACCCGACGCCCATGACCCTTTCTCCCCAGGTTGCCCGTCAATTGCAGGACACCGCGCTGCGCTACTTCCTGGAGGTCGTGCGCTGCGGCTCCATCAGCGAAGCCTCCCAGCGCCTGAATGTGGCGGGGTCTGCCATCAGCCGCCACATCGCGCACCTGGAAGACCTGCTGGGTGCAACCCTTTTTGACCGCCATCCCAGGGGCATGGTGCCCAGCGCCGCCGGGGAGATG
>NZ_JBFUCA010000204.1:0-6997 GCF_056405475.1 Polaromonas sp. P1_G4 | reverse complement strand
GCCCTTCGCTTCATGTGGCAACAGCCGTTTTTTCGGGCATCTGGCTGCACCATCTGCTGCGCCGATTCTCCGTCCCCGCATGGGTGCTGGCGGTGAACGCGCTCTGGTGTTTCGGCATTGCCTATTCCACGCTGGCCACAAGGCAGCACGTCGCGGTGGACGTCGCCGGAGGCCTGCTCCTGGGGGGAGTGGCAGCCTGGTTATCCCTGCATCTTCACAAACAGCGCACCGCAGGCAAGTAACAGCTGGTGTCCGGCATCGCAACGGCGCCGGATTTGCCACGTGATTTGCTAAAGTGTCTTTTTCTTCAGATTGGTTTTTTCTCTGTATCCACTTTGGCTTTCCCACTTCACCGCAACCAGCAGTATGGGTCGCGGTCTTGCACAAACTCTCGACGCGTTGCGCACGCGGCGGGGCGGGCTCGCCCCATGCACTTTTGACACGGTCGACCTGCCGACCTTTGCAGGCGAGGTCACGGGCACGGACAGCGTGCAGCTTCCTGCGCAATGGGCCCGCTTCGACTGCCGCAACAACCGGCTCGCCCTGCTGGGGCTTCAGCAGGACGGCTTTACTGAAGCGGTGGCAGCCGCCGGCAMAAAATACGGCGCGCACCGCGTGGGGGTCTTCATCGGCACCAGTACATCGGGCATTTTGCAAACCGAACTGGCCTATCGCCGGCGCGACCCGGGGACCGGCGCCCTGCCCCCCGATTTCATTTACGGCACAACACACAACACATTTTCTGTCGCTGATTTCACGCGCCAGTACCTTGGGCTGACCGGCCCGGCCGCCGTTGTGTCGTCAGCCTGCTCATCCAGTGCCAAGGTGTTCGCTTCAGCGCGAAGGATGATGCGGGCGGGCCTGATCGATGCTGCCGTGGTCGGCGGGGTCGATTCGCTGTGTCTCACAACTTTGTATGGCTTTAACTCGCTGGGTCTGATTTCCCCCCAGGCTTGCAGGCCATTCGACGCCGCACGCAACGGCATCACCATTGGGGAAGCTGCCGCTTTCGCCCTGCTGGAACCCGCACCGGCACAACCCGCCCCAGATGATGTGCTGCTGCTGGGCGTCGGCGAATCCAGCGACGCCCACCATATGTCCTCCCCCCATCCCGACGGCCTGGGTGCACGGCTGGCAATGCAGCAGGCCCTGGACATGGCCGGCCTCACCACGGCCGGGATCGACTACATCAACCTGCACGGCACAGCCACACAAAGCAACGATGCCGCGGAAGCCAAGGCGGTGTCCGGGCTGTTCGGCCCAGGCACCCCCTGCAGCTCCACCAAGGGCGCCACCGGCCACACGCTCGGCGCTGCGGGCGGGCTTGAAGCCGTGATCTGCGCGCTCGCATTGCAGCACGGCCTGCTGCCCGGCGGCATCAACACCCACGAGCGCGACCCGGCCCTGGCCGTCAACTACCTCATGGACAACCAGGAGGCCGCCCCCCGGCATGTGCTCAGCAATTCCTTCGGCTTCGGCGGAACCAATTGCAGCCTGATTTTTGGCCGTGCCGGTTAAGGTCCCCACATGACACAAGCACAATCCCCATCCGCAACAGCGCTGACGGTTTTTGTCGAAGGTATCGGGCTGCTGGGCCCCGGACTGGCGAGGTGGGCGCAAGGGCGCGAATATCTCAAAGGCAGCACCGCTTATCAAGCCACGCGCTGCGTTCTTCCGCCACCCATGGCTTTGCCGCAGGCCGAACGCCGCCGGGCCGGCGCGGTGGTGAAGGTGTCGCTGGCAGTGAGCGAGGAAGCGGTTGCAGCTTCGGGCCTGCAAGCTGCCATGCTGGCATCCGTGTTTTCATCTTCCAGCGGCGACGCCGTCAATTGCCACGAAATTTGCAATGCTCTGGCCTCCAGCGACAGGCTGATCTCCCCGACGCGCTTTCACAATTCAGTGCACAACGCCGCCTCCGGCTACTGGAGCATTTCAAGCGGCTCGATGGTTTCGTCCTCGGTGCTTTGCGCGCGCGATGCAAGTTTTTCGGCAGGTCTGCTGGAGGCCATGGCCCAGGTAGCGGTGGACCAGATACCCGTGCTGCTGGTCGCTTATGACACCGATTACCCGGAGCCGCTGTACAGCACACGCCCCATTCCCGACACCTTCGGCCTGGGACTGGTGCTGACACCCCACCGCAGTGAACGCAGCCAGGCGCAGTGGACGCTGGAACCAGACAACTGCCTGACGGCCTTGCCTGCCGACCGGCTCGATGACGCCGCGCTCGAACAGCTGCGCACAGACATTCCTGCGGCACGCTGCCTGCCTCTGCTGCGCAGCATCGCGCGGCAGCAAAGCGGCCGGATCGTGCTGGACTACCTTGACGGCCGGCAACTGGCCCTGCAGGTGGCACCGTGATACTTGCAGGCCTGATGCCCACCAAGGCCTGCAGCGCGCCTTTGAGCCTTGGGCACGACGAGATCGCGCGCCGTATTCCCCATCAAGGCAGCATGTGCCTGCTTGAACGCGTCACGGCGTGGGACAACAGTCAAATTTCTTGCGAAGCCACGAGCCACCGCGCTGCCGGCAATCCCCTGCGTGCCTACGGAAGGCTGGGCGCCGCATGCGGGATTGAATACGCAGCGCAAGCCATGGCTGTGCACGGCGCACTGATCTCGGAAGCCGCGGCCGGCACCCAGAAAAATCACAAGGCAGACGACAACGCCACCCCCTTCGGCTACCTGGTCAGCGTTCGCGGGGTCACCTTGCACGTCGAAAGACTCGACGACATCAACCTCGCGCTCACCATCCATGCCGAGCGCACGAGCGGCGACGCCGGCAGTATTCTTTATGGGTTCACGGTCCACGCAGGCCCTGCACTGCTTCTGTCGGGCCGCGCCGTGGTGATGCTCGACGCGCCATCAAAGGGGACTGCATGAACGCCTCCGTACTCAAACGCGCGCTGGTCACCGGTGGCAGTGGCGCCATCGGCTCAGCCATTTGCCGGCAACTGGCTGCCGATGGATTTCACGTCATCGTGCATGCCAACCGCGGCCTCGATGCCGCATCAGCACTGGTGGCTTCCATCCAGGCGTCAGGCGGTCATGCGGAAGCTGTGGCGTTTGATGTCACTGATGCCGCCGCAACCGCCATTGCACTGGAAACCCTGCTGCTTCAGGGGCCGGTCCAGGTGGTCGTGAACAACGCCGGCATTCATGACGACGCGGTCTTTCCGGGCATGCAGCTGCGGCAGTGGCAACAGGTCATTGACGTATCGCTGAATGGCTTTTTTCATGTCACCCAGCCCTTGATGATGCCGATGATCCGTACGCGCTGGGGGCGTATCATCAATATCACGTCGGTCGCGGCAGTGGCAGGCAACCGCGGACAGGTGAATTATTCGGCGGCCAAAGGCGCATTGCATTCAGCCACCAAATCCCTTGCACTGGAGGTGGCCAGCCGCGGCATCACGGTTAATGCGGTCGCGCCGGGCATCATCGCGACACCGATGAGCCAGGACAGTTTTGATGCCACTGCCATCGCGCAGCTGGTACCCATGAAACGAGCCGGGCGACCTGAAGAAGTCGCCGACCTCGTGAGTTTTCTGACTTCAGAGCGCGCAGCTTACATCAGCGGCCAGGTTATTTCCATCAACGGCGGCATGATTTAAAAAGGCACTCCATGACCATTCCTGAAAACACTCCCACGGTGCATGCACCCCATGTCCCGCTGACCGAGTATTACCAGACAGAGCAGGACCGGCAAACCTATCTGCGCAGGATTTTTGACAGTACCGCGCCGGACTATGACCGCATCGAGGCAATCCTGGCCTGGGGCAGCGGTTCACGCTATCGACGCGACGCATTGATTCGCGGCGGCCTGAAAACCGGCATGAAAGTCCTCGACGTGGGCGTGGGAACCGGCCTGGTTGCCGCGCAAGCCTGCCTCTTGACCGGAGACCCCACACTGGTGACCGGCCTTGATCCCAGCCCCGGCATGATGGCCGCCAGCAAGCTGCCAAAAACCATGGTGCTGGTGGAAGGCCGGGCCGAGTCCCTTCCGTTTCCGGACAACCATTTCGATTTTTTAAGCATGGGTTATGCCCTGCGCCACATCAGCGACCTGGGTGTGGCATTTGCAGAATTTGAACGCGTGTTGAAGCCCGGTGGACGGCTCTGCGTGCTCGAAATCACCCAGGCAAAAAGCCGCTGGGGCCGCTGGTTGCTCAAGACCTACATGCGCGGCGTCATACCGCTGCTGACGCGCTTCGTTTCGCGGCAAAAGGAAACCGCGTCCATCTGGCGCTACTACTGGGACAGCATAGAAGCCTGCGTGCCGCCCGAACAGGTGCTGGCCACGTTGCGCGCGGCGGGTCTGGCGGATGTCAGGCAACACCTGGAAGCCGGCGTATTTTCAGAATACCAGGCAGTCAAATCGCAGCCCGGCTCCGCGGCCCCGGCCCTGGCCTCAACTCATCACGATCGCTGAAACAGGCGCCGGGCCAGCAACACTGGCAAGCGCAGCACAAACCCGATGAAAAGCCGGGAATGCATCCAGGTGAGCAAAAGGTTGTCGCGCAAGTAGTTGAAGTGCGACACCCCTCCCTCGTCGGGCCGAAAATACTTCACGGTGGCCGGCAGGTTGACCGGCTTCACCCCGCGCCAGCACATGCGCACCACGGCTTCCGGGTCAAAATCAAAGCGGCGCATCCAGCGTTGCCCGGCCATCACATCACGCAGCGGCGCGATCGGGTAAACACGAAAGCCGAACAGGGAATCCCCGATGCCGGCCCACAGGGTTTCCAGGTCGGCCCATCCATTGGACACCTTGCGTCCGTTGACACGCAGGCGTGGTGCATCCGCGGCGAATACCGGCACGCCGAGCACCATGACAGCGGGTTGGGCCAGCGACGCGACCATGAACTCCGGAATCAGGTGGGCGGGGTGCTGCCCATCGGAGTCCATGGTCAGCACATGCGTGAACCCCTGGGCCGCAGCCAGCTCAATGCCGTGCAGCACTGCGGCACCCTTGCCCACATTGCGCGGCAACACCACGACCCGCAAGCGCGCATCGTCTGCGGCCATTGCCAGCAGACGGTCGGTGCTGCCGTCAGTGCTGCCGTCGACGACCACCCAGACCGGCGCCCACTGCGCAAGTGCACTGCGGACTGTTTCGTCAACTTTGACACCGGGGTTGTAACTGGGAATCAGGACGAGGTGCGTCCTGGACATGTCGCGAAGGGAATCATTCATCGAGGGATCTAACTTGAACGGAAAACTGCGTGCACCTTCACGCCGGCGGCGCAGAAGCAGTCAGGGAGGACGCCCGGGTACGCCCCAGCTCGGCCTGGAAGTATTGTTCCAGCTCTGCGGTGAAGTGCGCCGTGTCGCTTACCGGTTCAAAGCATTTTCCGAGGCGAACACGGTAAGTGACCGGCATTTTCGGCGTCCATAGCAGGGACCAGCCCTTGCCCAGAAACCTCGAATCGGTTTCGATAAAAACGGTTTGCACCGGCACACCCGCGTATTTGGAAATCAGGCTCGTCGTTCCCTGCATGCGTCCTACAGGAAACCGCCGTGTGCGGGTGCCCTCCGGAAAAAGCAGCAAACTGCTGCCCTGGCGCAAGTCGGCGACGGCCAGCTGCACCATGGTGCGCAGCGGCGTATTGCGGATATAACCCACCAGTCGCGCGCCGGCCCCAAAAAAAACGCTGTTGACGATGTCCGCCTTCATGATGCAGGTGGCGTCCGGCAAACGCGACAGGATCATGATGGCGTCCAGCAGGGAAGGATGATTGGGCGCGATGATCACTGGAGGGCCTGCCTGCAGCGCATCCAGCGCCGTCAGGTCGAACCGACAGGCCCCCATCAACACCAGCAGGCGCAGATAAGAGCGGAAAGTGGCGGCCACGAGCCTGCGCCCCCAGCGTTTGCTTAATACCCTCGGCAACAAGGGCCGCATGACCACCGCCAGCAGCGAGACCGCCAGGCTGACGCCAACAAGTACCAGGTAACCCACGCAAAGACGGGCAGTTTCATGCACCGCCCTGCGGCCCTTATTGGCCAGGGACGGCTCGGCAAGCGCAGTGTCAGTCGGCTCCGCCCCGCTTACGCTGTTGAAAGGCGGGATACTCGGCTCGGTCATTGCTTGCCTTTCGGTTGAGGTCGTGGGCCCTGGCGCAGACCGTATCCGGTTTGCTTTTTGAATAGATGAATGCAAGCGAGTCTACCTCCCCAAAAATGCCGCTCTTTGGCAGATTTCCGGATTCCAGCGTAAGGTTTTATGCCGACTGAGGGGCCCACCGCAATCTTTCCCGGCAAAAGCCGGTGTTGGCGGTAAGTGACTGATAGTAAAGGACAATCAGGGGCCGGAAACATCGAAGAACGGCCCCTAAGATAGGCAATTGGCGAGATAAAAATGCGAACAGAAGGAAGCGCGCATGCGCTAGGTCATTGATGCAAAAAGAAACAATTCGGGGCAAAAATCCAACAGGCGGCGCGCCGGAAGACACGCCCATGATGACGCAATACAAGCGCATCAAGGCGGAGTACCCCGACACCCTGGTTTTTTACCGCATGGGGGATTTCTACGAGGTCTTCTTTGCCGATGCGGAAAAGGCCTCCCGCCTGCTGGACATCACGCTGACACGGCGCGGCCAGTCCGCGGGCGAGCCGGTTGTCATGGCGGGCGTGCCCTTTCATTCGCTGGAAGGCTACCTGGCCAAGCTCATCAAGCTCGGCGAATCGGTAGCCATCTGCGAGCAGGTCGGCGACGTCGCCACCAGCAAAGGCCCCGTGGAGCGCAAAGTGGTGCGCGTGGTCACGCCCGGCACACTGACCGACACCGAACTGCTGAGCGACAAGACCGAATCCATCCTGCTGGCCGTGCACCAGGGCGCGCGCAACACCTGCGGCCTGGCCTGGCTCAGCGTGACGCAGGGCGAAATCCACCTGGCGCACTGCGCCAATGACGAACTGGAAGCCTGGCTGGCGCGCGTGGCGCCCAGCGAACTGCTTTACAACGTCGACGTAACGCCGGCCTTTGAGCAGCGCCTCAA
>NZ_JBFUCA010000203.1:0-7007 GCF_056405475.1 Polaromonas sp. P1_G4 | reverse complement strand
CTCTTGATGGCGTTCATGTCGAAGAAAAAGGTGTTGATCATGGCCTTGGCATTGGTGCCCGTCATGAGTTTGGCGAGGTAGCGGCTTTCGATGCGAAAGGCGGTCTCCAGGTCCACCTGTGTGCCTTCCACCATGCAGGCCAGGATGGCTGCAGGCGCGGGGTAGAGGCCGCGCGTCTGCTTTTTGAGCATGGCGGGCGCGACGCTGAGCGCCGCGGCGATCTTGGAACTGGCCGGTGTGCCACCCGGGATTTTGTAGTCTCTGGCTTCCCAAGGGTGTTGGGCTTTGGGGTTGGTGGCGATCCAGGCRAGTGCTTTGCTTTGCAACCCGGCAGCATCAGGCACCAGCTCGTGCACCAGGCCCAGCTCAAGCGCCTCACGTGGGTTAAAGGTTTTACCCTCGACCAGATAGGGTTGCGCGCCCATCAAGCCAAGGTGGCGCGTCATCTTGGTCACGCCGCTGGCACCGGGCAGCAGGCCCAGCGTGACCTCGGGCAGGCCAAACTGCGTTTTACGGTCGTCCACCGCCACGCGGTAGTGGCCGACCAACGCGACTTCCCAGCCGCCGCCCAGTGCCGTGCCGTTAAGGCAACTAGCCACGGGGATGCCCAGCGTTTCCAGGGTACGGAAGTTTTTCTTGACGCGTTCGATCTCTGCGTAGGCCTTGGGCGCGTCGGCCGGTGTGAGGCGCATCACGGCCTTCAAGTCAGCGCCGGCAAAAAAAGTGCTTTTGGCGGAGGCGAGGATGATGCCTTTGAGGGCGTCCTTGTCTTTCACCACTTGGGCCGTGACTTCACTGAGATCGCCCTGCCATTGCAGGCACATGGTGTTGACGGGCGAGCCGGGCTCGTCGAACGTGATGGTGGCAATACCGTCACTCAGTTCATAGTGGATAGTTTTCATGGGAGAGGCTGGGAAAGGAGGGTTTTCACGGAAAACACCGCGGAACCGGCTTTGCCGGGCCGCTGGTGTTGCCCCCTTGAGGGGKAGGCGGCTGCGCAGCAGGCGCTTCGGGGGGGAGTCATATTCTTTCCACGATGGTCGCGATGCCCATGCCGCCACCCACGCACAGCGTGGCCAGGCCGTAGCGCAACTTGCGCCTGTGCAGCTCGTCGACCAGCGTGCCGAGGATCATCGCGCCGGTGGCGCCCAGCGGATGGCCCATGGCAATGGCGCCGCCGTTCACGTTGACCTTGTGGTGCGGCACCTTCATCTCTTTCATGAAGCGCATCACCACGGCGGCAAAAGCCTCGTTGACTTCGAACAGGTCGATCTGCTCCACCGTCATGCCGGCCCTGGCCAGCGCCTTGCGCGTGGCGGGCATGGGGCCGGTCAGCATGATGGTGGGGTCGGCGCCGCTCAGGGCGGCGGCCACGATGCGGGCGCGCGGCTTGAGGCCGTGGATTTTTCCGGCGGCTTCCGAGCCCACCAGCACAGCGGCCGCGCCGTCCACAATGCCCGACGAATTACCGGCGTGGTGCACGTGGTGGATGCGCTCGACCTGCGGATAGCGCTGCAGCGCCACGGCATCAAAGCCCATGCCGCCCAGCTGCTCGAAGGCCGGTTTGAGTGAAGCCAGGCCTTCCAGCGTGGTGTGGGGTTTGATGAATTCGTCTTCGGCCAGAATCGTCTGGCCCAGAAAATCCCTGACTGGTACGACGGAGCTTGCGAAGTGGCCAGCGGCGCGGGCTTGGGCAGCGCGCTGCTGGCTTTCGAGCGCAAAGGCATCCACGTCGGCGCGGCTGAAACCCTCCATCGTGGCGATCAGGTCGGCGCCTATACCTTGCGGCACAAACAGGGTGGCGCTGTTGGTCTCCGGATCTTGCGCCCAGGCGCCGCCGTCGGCGCCAATCGGTACACGGCTCATGCTCTCGACGCCTCCGGCCACCACCAGGTCTTCCCAGCCGGAGCGCACTTTCTGCGCGGCCATGTTCACGGCTTCCAGGCCCGAGGCGCAAAAGCGATTGACCTGAACGCCCGAGGCGCGGAAATCCCAGCCGGCCTTGAGCGCGGCCACCTTGGCAATCACCGCGCCCTGTTCACCCACCGGTGAAACCACGCCCATCACCACGTCGTCGATGGCCGCAGTGTCGAAGCCGCTGCGCCGTTGCAGGTCGGTCAGCACGTCGGCCAGCAGGTTGACGGGCTTGACCTCGTGCAGGCTGCCGTCTTTTTTACCTTTGCCGCGCGGCGTGCGGATGGCGTCGTAGATAAAGGCTTCGATGCTCATGATGGCTTTCCTCGGGAAGGCGGGAACGCAGGGCTGGCGGGGAGGGGCCGTTGAAGTATATGCATTTTGCAAAGCAGTCGCTTTGCATAAATAGACGAACGGAAAGCCGCGTTGCGTTGTAGTGGGCTAAGGCCTGACCTGACCTTCCTCAATTCCTGACCGACATCGTTCAGGGGAGGTGAATGCCCGCGATGAATCAGAGGTGCCGCGTCTCGGCAGGGGTGTTCCACCAGGCGTTGTTGCGCCCGTCCGAATAGTTGACCGGCGCGCTGATAAGTTCAGCCGGCTCGGCGTTGTCCAGCGCGGCGATGTTGATGGATACATAGTCGCCGCCTATCTGCTCCACGTAGCCCCGACCGAAAGGCCGCACGCCGCAGTGCCTGCAAAACAAATGGTGGCCGCTTTTGGTGCCGAACTGGTAGTCGCTCAGTTCGTTCTCGCCGGCCAGAAGCCGAAATGCGTCGGGTTTGATGATGGCGCCCCAGTTGCGGGTTTTGGTGCAGATGGAGCAATTGCAGCGGCCCGTGCCTTTGCTGAGGTCGATGTCGGCTTCAAAACGGACGGCGCCGCAGTGGCAGCTTCCGGTATAGGTCTTTTGCATGGGGCGACTCCTTGACGGTTGCAGGTTGTTGGGAAAATCCGGATATGACAGAATGTTGTCATGTCTGAAAGTATAGTTAAACGACAGCATGCTGTCAAATCGGGAATCGCCAACGAGGGGGTAGAGCGCACCCCGGCCGCCAGTTCCCTGAGCTGGCTGGTGGTGCAGGTGATGCAACTCAACGGCTTGTTGACGGCGGCCGGCGATGCGCTGGCGGCGCCGGCCGGGCAGACTTCGGCGCGCTGGCAGGTGCTGGCCGCAGTGGAAGACGCGCCGCTGTCGGTGGCACAGATCGCACGCGCCATGAACCTGACGCGGCAAAGCGTGCAGCGCGTAGCGGATTTACTGGTGGAAGAGGGGCTCAGTGCTTATGAAAACAATCCGGCCCATGCGCGCGCCAAGCTGCTGCGGCTTACGGCCAAAGGTCGCAAGGCCTTGCAAACCATACAGGCAGGGCAAAAAGTATGGGCCAATGCGTTAGCTGAGGGGATGAATGAGGCCCAGCTACGTGCCGCGAGCGCCGTGCTGGCGCAGTTGCAGCAGGCTTTGATGGTGCAGGAAGCGCCGCGGGAATAGTTGGAGTGCCGGCGCGTGCCGCTTAAGAGGGGTCTTTGCTGCGCGTGCGGCTCACGGCGCTGAAGATTCCAATCCCCAGGAAGATCAGCGCACCTATCCCGATGTACAGATGTGGCACGCCGGCCACCACGGCGCCCCAGATGACACCGGCCAGGAAAATCACGAAACCGATCATGTAAAGCGCAAAAGACATTTTCTTCTCCACGAAATGTTGTGGCCCCACTATGCGTGCCGTGGAGCCGCTGCTTTATCGGGTAGATGCGCTGATGGGTGTCAGCGAGGGCCTACGAATGGTTTCAGGAGGCTGCGGCCAATTCCGCCACCCCGGGCTTGAAGCCCTCCGGGAGGCCATTGCTTACGAGGCGGCCGCGCGGATGCATGGGACGCAGATATTGGTGAAGCACCAGGGCTGCAGCACCTACCGCTGAAGCCAGCAGGCCGTAACGCGCCACGCGCACCACCGGAGCGGTTACGCCGGCATGGGTGGCGTAGTTTTGCAGCGTCTCCTGGGCAACCCGCACCATGTCCGGAAAACGCTGGCAGGATGCGCCGCCCACCACCAGCACGCTGGGGTCGAAAGTGGTCCACAGGTTCTGCAGCAGCACACCCAGGTAGTGTCCCGACCGGTGAGCGTCCGCCAGCTGGCCCAGAGCACCCGAACCGATGAAGGCCTCCGCGCACCCACGCCGTCCGCAGGAGCACGCGGGTCCGTCGAGCTCCAGAATGCTGTGGCCGATCTCGCCGGCCATGCCCCGCATGCCGGTGAACAACCGGTCGTTGAGCACGATGCCCGCGCCCACGCCGACATCGCAGGTCACAAAAATCAGCGAGTCCTTGCCGTCGTTCTCCGAGAATTCGTATTCGCTCAGCGCGGCCGTGTCGGCTTCGTTTTGCACGTGCACCGGTACCGGAGGCAGGCCTGCATGAATCAGTGCCTGAGTGATCTGCGGCAAGAAGTCCACGTTGCGCCAGCCAAGGTTGGGGGCAAAGCGAACCACACCGGTGGTTTCGTCAAACGCGCCGGGCAGGCCTATGCCCACACCTGAAAGTTGCGCGCCGCGCAATACCAGCTGCGCCTGGGCCACTACTGTCAGGTCGGCAATCTGGCTGCAGACGTCTTGCGGCCGGGTGCCGCGCAAAGGTTCTTGCGTTGACCACAGCACTTGCCCCAGCAGGGACACGCTTACCACACGCAAGGTGTCGACTGCCACTTCCACACCAATCAGGCCGCGCGACCGGCAGTCGATTTGCAGGGGCGTGGAGGGCCGCCCCACACCGTTGACGGCGGCCATGCTGATTTCACTGAGCCAGCCTTCATCAATAAGTTCTCGCACCAGCAGGCTGACCGTCGACTTGGTCAACCCGCTATGGTTGGCCAGCTGCGCACGCGAGCGCCCCGGCTGGTTGCGCAGCAAGCGCATCAGCACACTGCGGTTGATGCGTTTGACAAGTTGCTGGTCACCTGTGGTTTTCATGGCCGATGGCATGGTTCAGGCAATGCGTTGCGGCGCCTGTGTTTTCCCTTCCGGCTGCTTGCCGGCGATGATCATGCCGAGAATCTGGTCTTCGTTCAGGTCGGCCGTGCGGTAAGTGCCGATCAGGCGGCCGTTTTTCATCACCGAGAGACGGTCGCTGAGCGAAAAAACATCCTGCATGTCATGCGTGATCAGGAAAATGCCCACGCCTTCGGCCTTGAGCTGGAGCACCAGGTTGGCGACCATGGCGGACTCCTCCGGCCCCAAGGCGGCGCAGGGTTCGTCCATGATCAGGATGCGGGCATTGAAATAAATGGCGCGCGAGATGGCCACCACCTGGCGCTGCCCGCCCGACAGGCGCCGCACCGGGGTGTGGATGTTGGTGAAGTTTTTATTCAGGCGGCCAAACACCTTGCGTGCCTGTGCCTCCATGAAGTAGTCGTCCAGCGTATTCCAGGCCGTCATTTTTTCACGGCCCAGAAACAGGTTGGCCACGGCGTCCAGGTTGTCGGCGAGAGCCAGTGTCTGGTAGATGGTCTCGATGCCCTGGTGTTGTGCATCGGCCGGGGTCCGGAGATTTACTTTCTGCCCCATCACATGGATCTCGCCCGAATCGATCGGGAAAGCTCCGGCCAGCATTTTCATGAGTGTGGATTTGCCGGCGCCGTTGTGGCCCAAGACGGCGACAACTTCGCCTGGGTACAGATTCAGGTTCACGCCGTCCACGGCATGAACGCCGCCAAARGCCTTGCGGATGTCCTTGAATTCGACCAGAGGTTCGGTAGTGATTTGCATTTCAGTGATCCATTGCGCTGCGCGCCACCCGCGACACATGAAACCGCACGGCAAAGGCCAGGGACACCGCGGAACCGGCTTCGCCGGGCCGCTGGTGTCGCCCCCTTGAGGGGGAGGCGCCGAAGGCGCTTCGGGGGTGTTTCATCCTAGCTTTCCTGTGCCCACTTGCGGTAGAGCACGTCAAATACCACCGCCACAATCAGCACCTGCCCGATGATGATCATGCGTTTTCCGATGGAGACATCCAGCAGCAGCATGCCGCTGTCCAGCGACTGCATGATGAGCGCACCCAGGACCGAGCCGATGATGGTGCCGCTGCCTCCGGCCAGTGCGGTGCCGCCGATCACTGCGGCGGCAATCACGAAGAGCTCCATCCCGGTGCCCAGCGAGTTGGTGCCTGCGTTCAGGCGGGCCACCGACACGATGGCCGCGATGGTGATGAGCACGGCGAGCAGGGCAAACAGCATGAGCGTTACCCGCTTGACCGGTATGCCGACCAGTACCGCGGCGTCGGGGTTGCCGCCCATGGCGTAAACATAGCGGCCAAAACGGGTGCGCTGGGAGATGAATGACATCACCACCGCCACGGCCGCCCAGATCAGCACCGGAATCGGGATGCCCTGGGGGGCGTCCTTGTTGGTGACCAGGTAGCTGTTCATGGTCGCGGCGAACGCGGCCAGCAGGGCCACCGGTGCCGCCACCAGCAGTACATCCACCCACACGGGCTGGTTGGGCATCTCATGGCGCGTGGAGGCACGGCGGCGCAGCAGCATGCGAACCACCAGCACCACACTCACGCAGGCGGTCAGGACCCAGGTGGCGGTCACGCCGATGCCGCCGTCATAGCCGCCGCCGAGTTGCAGAAAAGTCTCGTCGCTGACGGGCTGCGTCTTGCCGTCGGCCACCAGAAAAGCCGCGCCGCGCAAGGACATCAGCCCTCCCAGCGTGACCACAAAAGAAGGGACGCCGAGCATGGCGGTCAGCCATCCCTGGTACACCGACACCACCAGCGCCGCGGCCAGCCCGGCGAGTGACGCCGCCGGCCAGGACCATCCCAGGGTGTACTGAAGATAGGCGATGAGCACGCCGACAAAACCGATCACCGAACCGACCGACAGGTCAATATGCCGGGCCACAATGATCAGCACCATGACAGTGGACACGATGCCCACCACCGCGGTTTGCTGGGCAATGTTGTAGAGATTTTCAGGCGACAGGAAAATGCCGCCCGACAGGACCTGGAATACGCCCGCCAGGACGGCGAGCACGCCCCCCATGAACACCAGCCGCCAGTCGACAGCAGCGTTGCGCAGGAATCGAACGGGAAATTG
>NZ_JBFUCA010000202.1:0-7063 GCF_056405475.1 Polaromonas sp. P1_G4 | reverse complement strand
CCACAGGGGCAGTCGGAAAGTCAAAGCGGCGCATCAGGACACCGAGCAAGCCGATGGCGTACAGCAAAAAGAGGTCGAACGCACTTTGCCGCATGCCGTATGCGCCCACCGTCGCAAAAATCAGGAKGCCCGCGTACAGCTGCGGTTTGGGAATTTTCAGCAGTTTGACCCACAGGCCCACCATGGGCAGGTTCAGCACCAGCAGCATCACGTTGCCAATGTAAAGCGAAGCAATCAGTGCCCACACCAGAGCCGCTGACGTGGTGAACAGTTGCGGACCGGGCTGGATGCCGTAGTTCTGGAACGCGCCCAGCAAGATCGCCGTGGTGTTGGAGGTCGGGATGCCCAATGTGAGCAGCGGGATCAGCGCAGCCGTCACCGTCGCATTGTTGGCAGCCTCGGGACCGGCAACACCCTCGATAGCGCCTTTGGTGCCGAACTCCGCACTGTGGGGCTGGTTTTGCGCCAGCTTCTTTTCCATTGCATAGYTCAGGAAAGTCGGGATCTCGGTGCCGCCCGCCGGGATGCACCCGAAGGGCGTGCCGATGGCCGTGCCACGCAACCAGGCGGGGATCGACCGCTTCCAGTCCGCCTTGGTCATATGCACACGGCTGAGCTTGTTCTGCTCTTCCACCATGCGGCCTTCATACAGCGCCGCATAAAGCACTTCGGCAACCGCAAAGAGGCCCACTGCCACCAGCACGATTTCAATGCCGTCCAGCAGTTCCGGGATGCCGCCGGTATAGCGGCCCTGGCCGGAGATCTGGTCGAGTCCCACGCAGCCGGCGGCCAGGCCGACCAGCAGCGCCGCCATGCCGCGCAAGGTGCTTTTGCCCAACACCGCACTCACCGTGGTGAAGGCCAGCAGCATCAAGAGGAAGTATTCCGGCGGACCCAGCTTGACTGCGAACTCGGCCACAAAAGGCGCAAACAGCGTGACGATGACGGTGGCAATCGTGCCTGCCACAAACGAGCCGATAGCAGCCGTGGCCAGTGCCGCGCCCGCGCGCCCGCTCTTGGCCATCTTGTTGCCCTCCATGGCCGTGACCATGCTGGCGGTTTCGCCCGGTGTGTTCAGCAGGATGGACGTGGTTGAGCCGCCGTACATCGCGCCGTAGTAAATGCCTGAGAAAAAAATCATCGAAGCGGTGATGTCGACCTTGGCTGTGATGGGCAGCAGCATGGCCACTGCGACCGCAGGGCCGATGCCGGGGAGCACACCCACCGCTGTACCGAGCGCGCAACCCACCAGGCACCAGAGCAGATTCACCGGCGTGATCGCTGTCGCGAAACCCGCCATCAGGGCATTGAAGATATCCATCAGATCCACCCCGTGCTGGTCAGGCCTGGCAAATTAATCGCCAGGAATTTCGTGAACATCCAGAACACCGGCGCGGAAATCGCGAAGCCCACCGCGAAGTCGGCAAGCCAGGTGCGCGGCGCATTGACCGCGGTCTGGCCGCCCGCACGGCGCAGGCCTTGCACAGCCAGCAGATAGCATAGCGTGCAGCTCAGGATAAAACCAATGGCGGTGATGAGCGCTGCATTGAGCAGCAAGCCTGCCGAGACCCACACGAAACMCGGCCAGTAGGCCTGCACCGAGCCCGAAGGCGGTTCGAGCTCCCGGAAGCCGCCGCTGCGTGCCTCCCAGATGATGAAGGCGCCACAAATGGCGAGGCCCACCGACACCACCCAAGGCAGGAAATTGGGGCCTACACCGCCATAACCTGCCTCGGACGAAATGCTGATCGCACCAAAGGCCAGCGCCAGGCCGGTCAGCAGCACACCGGCCCCGACCAGAGTTTGCGGCCAGACGGCCGAGGGATCTGAAGTTGTCATCGTTATAGTTCCCGAAAGGCGGGGAAGGTTGGGCCAGACATAAGCAGTCTGGGGGCACGCGGGCCTTTCGTCAAATTTTCATCAAATTTGACGGAACCGCGTGCAGCTGATACGCGAAAGCGCGGGTGGCGTAAAAACGCGGAAGATCAGACCATGCCGGACTTGACCATCGTGGCGCGCAGCGCCGCAAAGTCGTCGTCCACAAACTTGGCAAATGCCTCACCCGTCAGGACTGCGGGAGTCCAGTCGTTCTTCTTGACAGCCTCGGCCCAGGCCGGCGCCTTGAGCGCGGCCAGCACCATGTCGGTCAGGGCTTTGCGCTGTGCGTCCGTGATGCCGGGGGCACCGTAGACCCCGCGCCAGTTGCCGATTTCGACGTCAATGCCCTGCTCCTTGAGTGTCGGCACATCCACACCAGGCAGACGCTTGCCCGAGGTCACCGCAATGGCCTTCATCTTGCCGGCCTTGATGTACTCGGCAAATTCGCTGTAGCCGCTGCCGCCCACCGTGACGTTGCCGCCCAGGATGGCTGCCGTGGCTTCACCGCCGCCGCGGAAAGCCACATAGTTGATCTTGGAGGGATCGGCGCCGACCTTCTGCGCGATCATGGCCGCTGCGATGTGCTCGGTGGAGCCGCGCGAACCGCCGCCCCATTTCACACTGCCGGGGTCTTTCTTGAGTTGCTCGACCACGTCTTTCATGGATTTGAATGGCGAGTTGGCGGGCAGCACAAACACGTTGTATTCGCTGGACAGGCGTGCAATCGGGGTAGCTTGCGACAGGCTGACCGGCGGCTTGCCGGTGATCAATCCGCCCAGCATGACGGCACCCATCACCATCAGTGCGTTGGGGTCGCCCTTGGAGCCGTTGACGAACTGGGCCAGGCCCAATGCGCCGGCGGCGCCGCCCTTGTTGTCGTAGGTCACGGTATCGGCGGCCTTGRAGTCCGTCAGGGCTTTGCCCAGGGCACGGCCCGTGGTGTCCCATCCGCCGCCGGGATTGGCGGGAATCATCATCTTGACGTTGGCGGCGGCAAAAGCCGGCAGGGGCAAGGCGCCCGCAGCCGCCATGGCTGCCAGGGATTTAAGAAAGGTATCGCGACGCATGAGTGTCTCCTTGAAAATAGGATTGTGAAATTGTTGAGCTTGCCGGGCTGGCGAAGGCATCCAGCCGATCACGGGCTTATCATGCGCTTCGTTTCTGTCAAACGGCTGTCCGGAAGCATTGGGGAAAGTGCTAATGTCTAGGGCCTGCTAACACCCTGTTTTCAGGCCCTAGCCCATTCTGCCCCCATGAAATTGTTACTGATCGAAGACGATGCGTCGATGCAGGCTGCGCTGCAGCGGACACTGGGCCGCCGCGGCATGGAGGTTTTCAGCTGCACCGACGGGCGCCTGGCGCTGGCGCAATGGACGGACACCCAGCCCGATGTGGTGGTGCTGGACCTCAGCCTTCCCGGGATGGACGGCTTGCAGGTGCTGGAGCAGGCGCGCCTCAAGGGGCTGGCCACACCGGTGCTCATTTTGACCGCACGCGGCACGGTAGGTGACCGCATCATGGGCCTGAACACCGGGGCCGACGACTACCTGCCCAAACCCTTCGACCTGGACGAACTGGAAGCACGTCTGCGCGCCCTGAGCCGCCGGCGCGCGGCAACCGCGCTTCCCGCGGAAAACGATGCCGGCGCACAGATCGTGGGCGAGCTGCGCTATGAAAAAGACAGCGGGGCCATCTACCACCGCGACCAAGTGCTGGAGCTGACCCCCCGTGAACTGGCGCTGTTGCAGGCCCTGATCGCCAAACCCGGCCATGCAGTGTCCAAAGAGCGTTTGTTCGAGCTGGTGTTTCCCGGCGAGGCGGACGTGCAATACGAGGCGGTGGAAGTGGTGGTGTACCGCCTGCGCAAGAAACTGGCGCAAACCGGCGTCACGCTGGTCACGCTGCGCGGCCTGGGCTACTTGTTGAAAGTGGATGCATGAGCTCCCCGCAGCCGCGACAGGACATTCAGGCAGTTCCCCCCGCAGCACCCGAAACCAAACCCGGCGCAGGCGCCATCTCCCTGCGCAGATACCTGCTCATCGGCATTCTTTTGCCGGTGGGCCTGCTGGTAGTGGCCAACACCTTCAGCCTGTACCGGCAGGCATTGGGCGCGGTGAACACGGCGTATGACCGTACGCTGCTGGCGTCTGCCAAATCCATCGGCGAGCAGCTCGATGTAACGGGCTACGACGAGCAATCCGAGCTGCGCGTCACGGTGCCCTATGCGGCGCTGGAAGCTTTTGAGGCTGACAACCAGAGCCGGCTTTTTTACCGGGTCTCCAGCCTCGGCGGCAGCATGGTGTCCGGTTTTTCGGAGTTGCCGTTCTGGCACGGGCGCATTCCGGCACGGCCGCCCTATTCGGCGCTGGTGGATTTTTATGATGATGTCTTCATGGGCGACGATGTGCGGGTCGCGGTTCTGCTGCAGCCCGTGGCCAGTGCAAAAGGCCGCGCCATGGCGGTGATTCAGGTAGCCGAAACCCTGGAACTGCGCAAAACACTGGCCCGCAAAATCCTGTTCGACACACTGTGGCGCCAGGCCCTGCTGCTGGCGGTAATCGCCCTGGTGGCGGTCGTCGTGGTGCAGCGCGCCACCCGGCCCGTACGGCGCCTCAGCGCCGAGCTGCAGGCCCGTCCCGAAGGCGACCTGACGGCGATTACCGCGCCCGATGCACCCCGCGAACTTCTGCCGCTGGTGGATGCCACCAACGAGGTCATGGGCCGGCTGCAGCACCTGCTGGACAACCAGAAGCGCTTTGTGCGCGATGCGGCCCACCAGCTGCGCACGCCGCTGGCCGTGCTCAAGGTACAGGTGCAGTCCGCGCTGCGCGGCGACATGGACGCCCGTGAGGCGCTGGCGGAAATCAACCAGACGGTGGACCGCGCCACCGTCCTGGCCAACCAGATGCTGGCGCTGGCCAAGGTGGAGCAATTGCGCCAGCAGGCTGACCTGCAGGCCATCGACCTGGCGCAGATGGTGCGCTCTGTGGCGCTGGACCTCTCGCCCCTGATTGCCGAGAAAGACATCGATTTCGAGATAGAAACCGTGCCGGCGCGCGTCACATCGCATGAATGGATGCTGGGCGAACTCACGCGCAACCTGCTGCACAACGCCATCAAGCACACGCCGGCCGGCGGCACGCTGGCGGTGCGCATCGTGTGCGACGCCCGCGTTGTCGCCATGACCATCAGCGACAGCGGGCCGGGGGTGTCGGCGGAGTTGTCGGCGCGGCTCTATCAGCCCTTTTCCGCAGGCAACGTGCGCCACGGCTCCGGCCTGGGCCTGGCCATTTGCCGCGAGATCACCGAAACCATGCATGGCAGCATTTCGCTGGAAAACCGCGTCGTGCACGGCCGTGTGACGGGCCTGGACGCCACGGTACGCCTGCCCACGACGTGAGAACCAATCCAAACGCGGCGCCCTCCTACACGGCGCCACATGCCTTGGTACAGAATAGGCCCCAATGGACAAATTGCGAATCGACAAGTGGCTGTGGGCCGCCCGCTTCTACAAGACCCGCGCCCTGGCCGTGGAAGAAATTGACAAGGGCCGTGTACGCATCAACGGCATCGAAGCCAAGCCCGCGCGTGAAGTCAAATCCGGCGACACCGTGACACTGCGACAGGGCCCCTACACCCGTACCCTGATGGTGCGCGGCATCAGCAAGCTGCGAGGCGCAGCCCCGGTAGCCCAGCAGCTCTACGAAGAAACCGAAGAAAGCCTGCGCCTCAAAGCCGAGGCCGCCGAGCAGCGCCGGGTGGCAGCCGATCCGGCCGGCAGCCTGGAGCATGGGCGCCCCACCAAACGCGACCGCCGCACGCTCGACAAGGCCTGGGACAACCGCTGGAGCGCGTCAGCCGATTGAGAGACTGGGAAGCCGCCCCGTTTTCGCTATCATTTTTGTAGCTACTCGCGCCCATTCCCATTGGGTCAGAGGCCTATTTTATTCAAGAATTGGCTGTTTTGAGCCATGCAGGATGGTGATGAACGCTCAGGCATACGCTCGCTGCGCCAGCGCCCGCGCCAGCAGGGCCGCCGGGTCCACCAGCTCAAGTGAATCCATGCCAGGCACCGCGCTGAGTGCCAGCGGAATCTCGGTGCAACCCAGAACCAGCACTGAAAGGCCGTGCCGCCCGGCAAGCGCGCTGGCCACGCCCGCAAAACACTCACGCGCCAAAGCCATGTTGCCGGCTTTCACGCCCTCATAGATGCCGCGCATCAGGCGCTCACGCTCTTCAACGGAAGGAATGTGGCATTGCAAACCCGCCTGCCGCAGGGCCTGGTCGTAGAGCCCTGCCCGGTAGGTGCCCTCGGTCGCCAGAAGACCCACTTCGCGTACACCGCGGCCCGCCAGATTTTGGGCCACCTCACGCGCCACGTGCAGCACTTCAAGCTGGGGAAAGCGCTCCTGCAACTCGGCGTGCCACGCATGGGCCGTGTTGCACGCTACCGCGACGGTGGTGGCACCTAATGCGGCGAGTTTCCCCATTGCTTGCAACATGGGATCCAGGGGCTGATGGCCGCCCGGCCCCGGTAAACCCAGCGCGTTGCTGCGGTCCGGCACCGGCACCTGCGCCAGCCAGTGCTCGGGAAAGGCCTGGTCAGACACCGGAATGTCCAGCGAGCGCATATGGTCCGCGCAGGCCTGGACAAACAATCGAGCAAAGTCTGCACCTGCAGCCGGACCCATGCCGCCCAGAATGCCGACCACGCGGGTTCTGCTCATATCTTGCCTTTCAATGCTGTTCAAGTTGCAAATCCTGTCCGGCAGGCGCACACCGGCCACCTGAGCCCACGAGGCTCCGGGATCATTTTTCTTTAGGGGGAAAACTGCCGGCCCGAACGGGCACGGCAGTAGAACGGGAGCGGCGCGACGGCGCTCCCGTCAGCCTTAMATGGCCGGCTTGTCGCTCAGCGCCTTGAGGTTGGCCTTCAGCTCTTCGCTCATTGGCAGGTTCAGGTTCACGCCCTTTGGCGGGATGGGTGAGGTGAACCACTTGGCGTACATCTTGGTAAAGTCGCCGGACTTGATCAGGCGGATGATCGTGCCGTCCACCAGCTTCTTGAACTCAGGGTCGTCCTTGCGCAGCATGCAGGCATAGGGCTCCACCTGYAGCGAATCACCCACGACTTCCAGCGACGCCGGATTCTTGGAGTTGGCCATCAGGCCGAACAGCAGGATGT
>NZ_JBFUCA010000201.1:0-7063 GCF_056405475.1 Polaromonas sp. P1_G4 | reverse complement strand
GTGCCTTACGAGGCGGACTATGTTTTCTGGGGCCCGGCCGGCTGATCTTTCGGCGCCCGGCAAAAAGCCCGCATGAAGCGGGCTTTTTGCTTTTTGCTGTTGCAAGGCGGCTAACCCTGGCGACCCAGGTCAGACCGGGTTAGCCCGCAACGCAGGCTTAGCGCCTGTAATACCCCGGCCCATAACCCGGAGGGGGCGCCTGCACGTAGTAACCGCCGTGGTGCCTGTGGCCGTGCCTGGGGCCGTAGTACACCGGCTGCGGTGCGTAGTACACAGGCGCAGGCCTCACGTACACAGGACKCGGCTGGTAATACACCGGGGCAGGCTGGTAGTACACCGGGGCGGGCTGCACATACACGGGCTGCTGGTACACCGGGTAGCCGTTGGTCACGCCCACCGCTATACCGGGAGCGGCTACGCCCACAGAAAAGGTCACGTTGTCACGGGCCTGGGCAGCACCGGCAAAGCCGAAAGCGGCCAGTGCCAGCGCGGCTGTGGCGCCTGCCACGGCGACGGAGCGGTTTGCCTTGATTGCTGTCTTCATATGATCTCCTTAACAGGGCAGGAAATGCCCATGTGTTTATTAAACGCGCCACCCCCGTAACGGCGTACCGCATGCACAGTGAAGAGCGTAGCCAAACGTAACCCCCTAAAATCACTCAATGACCACCCACGCCCCTGCCTCCGCGCCCGCCGACAAAGAAACCCACAAGCCCAGCAACTTCCTGCGCCAAATCATCGAAAAAGACTTGGCCGAAGGCACTTATGCCAGCCGCCGCTGGGGCGGCAGCCCCGGGGACGCCGCCCACCACGCTGGGGGCCAGCCCGACCCGGCCAAGGTACGCTTGCGCTTTCCGCCCGAGCCCAACGGCTACTTACATGTGGGCCACGCCAAAAGCATTTGCCTGAACTTCGGCCTGGCGCGCGACTACGGCGGCGTATGCCACCTGCGCTTTGACGACACCAACCCCGAAAAAGAAGACACCGAATACGTCGACAGCATCATCGAAGCCGTCAGGTGGCTGGGCTATGACTGGGCGCAGATCGGCAATGGCAAAGGGGGCGACAAGCCCTACCAGGCCAGCGACTACTTTGACTTCATGTACCGCGCAGCCGAGTATTTGATTGAAAGCGGCAACGCCTACGTTGACGAACAAACCGCCGAAGAAATGCGCCACAACCGCGGCGACTTTGGCCACCCCGGCACCAACAGCCCCTTCCGCGGCCGCACACCCGCTGAGAACCTGGCGCGCTTTCGCGAGATGCGAGACGGCAAGCTGCCCGACGGCGCCGCCGTGCTGCGCGCCAAGATCGACATGGCCTCGCCCAACATCAACATGCGCGACCCGGCCATTTACCGCATACGCCGCGCACACCACCACAACACCGGCGACAAATGGTGCATCTAYCCCATGTACACCTTCGCCCACCCGGTCGAAGACGCACTTGAGCAGATCACCCACAGCATCTGCACGCTCGAGTTTGAAGACCAGCGCCCGTTTTACGATTGGCTGCTCGACCGTTTGGCCGAAGGCAAACTCATTGCCACACCGCACCCGCGCCAGTACGAATTTGCGCGCCTCAACCTCACCTACGTGCTCACCAGCAAACGCAAGCTCGCCCAGCTGGTGACTGAAAAGCGCGTGAGCGGCTGGGACGACCCCCGCATGCCAACAATAGTCGGCCTGCGCCGCCGCGGCTACACGCCCGAATCACTGCAACTCTTTGCCGAACGCATCGGCGTCACCAAGAGCGACAGCTGGATCGACTACARCACGCTCGAAGGTTCCTTGCGCGACACGCTCGACCCGATTGCACCGCGTGCCATGGCCGTGCTTGATCCGGTCAAGCTGGTGCTGACCAATTGGGATGAAATCATGGGCGCAGGAAAGCTTGACGACTGCAGCGCACCCGTGCACCCGCACCATGAAGACATGGGCAAACGCCAGTTCAAGATCGGCAAGGAAGTCTGGATTGAACGCACCGACTACGAAGAGACTCCCCCCAAAGGTTTCTTCCGCCTCTTCCCGCCGCACATCAACGCCAGCAAGCAGGCGATTGCCGGCAGCAAGGTCCGCCTCAAATATGGCCACGTCATCGAATGCACAGGCGCAGTGAAAGACGCCAACGGCAAGGTCACCGAAGTGCACGCCACCCTGATCCCCGACACCAAGAGCGGCACCCCCGGCTCCGACGCCATCAAGGTCAAGGGCGTGATCACCTGGGTGGGTGTGAACGATGCGGTGCAGGCCGAAGTGCGCCTTTATGACCGCCTCTTCACCACCGAACACCCCGGCACCGGCGACAAGGATTTCCACGACGAGCTGAACCCCGACAGCCTCAAGGCCGTGACGGCGTATGTTGAGCCATCACTGACGAATGTGCCCGCCGGTACGCGCTTTCAGTTTGAGCGGCATGGGTACTTTGTGACGGACCTGGTGGATCACTCTGCCAGTAAAGCCGTATTCAATCGGGTCACGGGCATGAAGGATAACTGGGCCAAATAGCCTGGCAAGCCGATGGACGCCGCTCAAACCGAAGCACAAACTAAAAATAGCGTCCACAGAACAATTCGAATTACGAGGGAGAATATTTTGAAAATCTGGTTGCATGCCGTGCGCAGCACGATGTTGATGGGCACGCTCGCTCTGTGCGCACTGGCCGCGCAGTCCCAGCCGACGCCTGCTACCCAGGGTCCGAACGAAGGCGTCAAGGAAGTGCGGATTTCATCCGACAAATTCGAGCGCCAGGCGGCCCTGCCCAGTTGGGTCGAACCCATCACCAACCTGCCTGCCACGCAAAGCAAGGCACCAGTGGTAACCATACTGGCGGACACGCAATTCATGGTGGCCGCACAATCCACCAGCTTTGTACACCGGGCCTGGCTGGCCAACACCAATGCCCCGTTGCAGTCGCTGGGCACGATGGCCGTGTCCTTCAACCCCGAATACCAGAGAGCCAAGCTCCATATCCTGCGCATTCACCGCGCAGGCCAGGTTCTTGACAAGCTCGCCACGGCCGAAATCCGCTTCCTTCAGCAGGAAACCGGCCTCGACATGGGCGCCTATAACGGCGAAACCACCGCATCCATCCTGGTTGAGGACCTGCGCGTCGGCGACATACTGGAGATCGCCTACTCCACCATCGGAGCCAACCCGGTCATGGGCAACCGCTTCATTGACTACGCCAGCTGGGACCAGGGCGGCCCGGTTGACCGGCGCCGTGTCACGCTTAACTATCCTTCCGCGCGCAAGATCAATGTGCGTTTTTTGGGCGACCTGAACAAGGACTATCCAAAGCCTGTCGAGTCAGTCAGCGGCGCGATGAAAAAACTCCGTTGGGAACAGCTCGCGCTGCCAGCCGTGGACTTTGAAGCTTCGGTTCCTTCCAGTTTTTATGTGGGCCGCTCCATGCAGTTCTCGGAGTTCCAGAGCTGGGCCGAGGTGTCGGACTGGGCCGACCAGCTGTTCCGTAGCACCGCACCCTTGCCTCCTGAAATCATGCAGGTAGTGCAAACGCTGGGCACCAAGCCCACCATGGACGAGCGCGTCTCCGGTGCACTGCAATGGGTGCAAAACGAAATCCGTTATTTCTCGGTGTCCCTGGGTGAAAGTTCGCACCGCCCCACGCAACCCGCGCTCACCCTGCAGCGCCGCTATGGCGACTGCAAGGACAAATCATTCATGCTGATCGAGATGCTGCGCGCGCTGGGCATCAAGGCACAGCCGGTGCTGGTGTCCACCCGCTTCCGCGACGGACTGACGAAGATGCTGCCTTCACCTTACGCTTTCGACCACGCCATCGTGCGCGCGGAAGTGGAAGGCAAAACCTATTTTCTCGACCCCACCCTGATCGGCCAAACCGGACGGCTGGACGCACTGGGCCAGCCGCATGAAGGCTCCGAGGTACTCGTTGTTCAACCCGGCAACAGCAGCTTCACCCGCATCAAGTCAGCTGATTACGCCGCGATCTCCCGCAACGAACTCACCGAAAAAATCACGCTGCCGAAATTTGGCGGCGACGGCACGCTCGAAAGCCAGAACCTCTGGTCGGGCTACAGCGCGGAAGTGCGCCGCATCCAGTTGGCCGCCTGGACGACCGAGCAGCGCGACAAGGTGTTTCGCGAGGTATATGAGCGGCTCTATCCCGGCATCCGTTTTTCGGCGCCGCTCCAGGTGCTCGACGACACCGTAAACAACGTCATAACCGTCAAAAACCTCTACATCATTCCCAACCTGGCCATCACGGCCACTGGCGAGTGGGGCGTGCGCTACAGCGCCAGCAACATGGCGGGCATGGTGGTCATGCCACCGTCAGTCAATCGCACCCAGCCGCTGTCCATGGAAGTCCTGCCGCGCAAGAACCGTTACTCGATCGAGATTGAATTCCCGCCTGAGGTGTCTGTGGTGCGTGACCCCCTCACGCGCTCCGTGCGCGACGACGCCTTTGACTACAAGGTCTCCAGCACCTTTCGCGGCAATCGGGCATCAACCTCCATCGAGCTGGCCGTACTGCAAACCCAGATCGAGGCGTCACGCGTGCCGGCCTATGCGGCCGCCCTGCGCCGCACCGGGGAGATCTTTTACCCCGTGGCAGTGGTGCGTAAAGACGATATCAAGTCATCCGGCCTGCTGGGCCTGGGGGCCAAAAACCTGCGCCAGACAATTGAGGACCGCCTGAAAGACCGCATCGGCAAGATCGGCAAAGGTATCGACAGCGGCCGGCTGAGCGGTGACGACCTGGCAAACGCCCTGTGCGAACGCGCCGAGGCACTCACAGACCTCGGCAAACCCGAAGAAGGCCTGAAAGACGCCCAGCTTGCCATCAAGGGCAGCCCCAACTTTTCGCGCGCCTATGCCTGCCGCGGCAATGTGTACTTTGGCCTGCAAGACTACCCCCGCAGCGTTGCCGACTACAGCAAGGCCATTTCACTCGGCGACGAAAGCGACCACGTGATGTACCGGCGCGGCCACGCACGTTTCTACGGCGGCCAGCTTGCGGCAGCGGCAGAAGACTTTGCCAAAGCAAGCCAGTCCAAACAGGCTGATGCCGACGCCGCACTTTATGCAGAGCTGTGGCGCGTATGGACACAAAAGCGGCTGGGCATCACGCCGGACGCCGCACAGCAAGCGCTTGCCAGGGCCAAGCCTGGCGGTGACTGGCCCCGCCCCGCCCTTGCCATGCTGCACGGCCTGATGACACCCGAACAGGCCCTGGCCACACTAGACAGCAAAAAGGGCGACGAACGCGACATGGCCCTTGTGGAAGGCTACTTCTATGTTGGCCAGAACTACTATGCCCAGGGCGACAAGACAAAAGCCGCCGAGTTTTTCAACAAGGCCCGCGAAAAAGGCGTCCTCCTCTACATCGAGCACGTCGCAGCGGGCCTGGAGCTGCAACAGATGGGTGTCGCCAAGCCCTAGGCCCACATATGCGCCCATCGCCCTATCCCAAGCGCCTGCGCAATTTTCTGGTGATGACGGGATGGGCGGCATCCCTGCTGGTACCGGCCACCGGTCATGCCCAGTTCGGCCGTTTCGAATTTAGCGACGCAGGCGATTTTTCAGAATCGGCCATCCTGCATGGTGTCAAGGCCACCCAGGCGCAATGCGCGGCCGCCGCCAACACCGTCTGGGCCGCCACGGCCAGCTCGGGCGCCGAATGCATCAAATACTGGAAGGCCGGTTTTGGCGACCAGCCCGTCAAACGCGCCATCGTGTTCTTTCATGGCGACGTCTTTGTGGGCGTAGGCAAGACCAGCAAAAACTACCTGGACTTGACCAACGCCCAGTTGCAAAACTTCGCCGACGGTTGGGCCAAAACACTCGGCATGCCCTACATCTACATGGGCCGCCCGGGCACCCACGGCTCATCAGGCGACCACATGCAGCGCAGGCGCATTGACGAATCACTCATCATCTCGGCCGCGTTAGACGAGATCAAGAAGCGCTACGGCATTGAAGAATGGGTCATCGCTGGACAAAGCGGCGGCGGCCACGTCACCTCGTCATTGATCACCGAGCGCTCGGACATCGTGTGCGCCATCCCCACCTCAGCACCCTCCTCACCCCGCATCCGCTGGGAAATGATGGGCCGCAGCAAAGACACCACCAACTACGCCGACTCCTACGAGCCGTGGAAGTTTGTCGCCAAGGAAAAAACCAACCCCAAGCTGCGCGTGTTTGTGCTGGGCAACCCGAATGACAAAAACGTTTTCTGGACCTCGCAAACCGTAATGGCCGACGCATTGCAAAAAGCGCAGATTCCGGTTCAGGTGCTACAAGGCGAAGGCACCGGTCCGGATGCGCACGGGCTGTCGAATTCGTCGCGCATTGTGGCGGGGTGGTGTGCGAGGGATTTGGGGACGGAGGAGATGGTGGCGCGGGCGGGTAAGGGGCTTAAGGGGTAACTTCGCTATTACCGATAGAAGTACCATCTATGCCTATGCCGATCGCTTTACACACGACACTGATCCTCGATGCAGGAGTGGCACACACGGCGGATAGCAATAAGTCCATCGACGAGCTATGTCCCAGAAAGCTAAAGGCATGCCGACCTATGTTGAGTCTTACTAACCATAGGGTAGTAGGTCAGCCTTTGTTCAAATGGCATGGGTACTTTTCACAGGTTTAAATGACCACAACGCGGTTAAAACCGTATTCAATCGAACGACGAGCATGAAACACTCGCTACTAGCAAATGGCGATTTGCCTATATCTCGATCAAACCCGATCAGTTGGAAGCAGTCTGTCATCGTATGTAGCTAACGAACTCAAAGGTATCTCCAATGGCAACTGCAAAAAAAGATGGGCGAGGACTTGCTGACTTGCTCTTTCCCACTGCAACTGGTCAAGACGATTTTGCAGAGTCGATTCTTAACATCCCTCCAGAGCAAAGAAAGCTTCATACCGAAACTTACGACTTTGCAGTTCAGACAATTTTTGAAAAACTGCGCGATACGTCTATAGGTATTCCTGAGTTTCAACGTCGATATGTTTGGAGTGATTCGCAGGCATCTCGATTAATCGAGTCGCTAATTATTCAATGTCCGATTCCGGTCGTC
>NZ_JBFUCA010000200.1:0-7183 GCF_056405475.1 Polaromonas sp. P1_G4 | reverse complement strand
CGGTGAAAGCACTGCCGGGCATTCTGGAACGCCTGGTGGCCGACGGCTACCAGTTTGCGAGCTGGGACGGCAGCGGTTTTGCCGTGGCCAAGGGCGCTGGCGTGGCGCCCGCCCCGCAGGCGGCCAACCCGGGTTACAGCGACTCGTGGGCCATTGTGATTGGCATTGACGACTATGCCAGCTGGCCCAAGCTGCAGTACGCGGTGCGCGACGCGCGTGCCATTCGTGAAACGCTGATCCAGCGCTTTGGCTTTGCCGCCGACCACGTGATCTCTTTGGAAAACCGCGAGGCCACACGCACCGGCATATTGGCCGCCTTTCATGACAAGCTGGCGCACAGCGGCATGAAAAAGAACGACCGGCTGTTCGTGTTCTTTGCCGGGCACGGCGCCACACGGCAGCTGAGCTCGGGCCGCGATTTGGGTTACATCATTCCGGCAGATTCAGACCCGAACAAGATCGCGACGGACGCGGTGCCGATGACGGAGCTGCAGAACATTGCGGAAAGCCTGACAGCCAAGCATGTGCTGTTTGTGATGGACGCCTGCTACAGCGGGCTGGGCCTGACGCGCGGCGCGGGCTCTGGCAACTTTCTGCGCGACAACGCCAAGCGCCTGGGCCGGCAGATGCTGACGGCCGGCGGCGCCGACCAGCTGGTGGCCGACGGCGGGCCGAACGGGCATTCGGTGTTTACCTGGACGCTGCTGCAGGCCATGGGCGGCAAGGCCGACCTGAACGGCGACGGCCTGATCACCGCGACCGAGCTGGCCGCGTATGTGGCGCCGGCCGTGGCGTCGGTGTCGCGGCAGACGCCGGCCTTTGGCAGCCTGCCGGGCTCGGAAGGTGGCGACTTTGTGTTTGCGCTGCCGGCAGAGGCGGAGTTTTTGAGCGCGCAGACGAGCCAGTTGTCTGTCGATGCGATTGCGCTGAACAGCAAGCTGGATGCCACGCGCCCGCCCGCTGCCGCGCCGACTGCTGGCAGCGATGTGCCGGTGGCGGCACCGCCCACGGCAACCGTGGTGGTGAAAGACCTGCWGGGCGGTGAACAGAAGATCACCACACCGCTGGCGGTGCCCAGCTCTGCACGGCAATTGGCCCAGCGCGCCAATGACCGCGGCCTGCAGCTCTATAAAGAAAAGCTGTATGCCGAAGCCGAAGCCCAGTTCACCGAAGCGCTGAAGCTGCGCCCCGACTTTGCACTGGCCGCCAACAACCTGGGCTTTGTGTATTTCAAGCAAGACAAATTCAAGGAAGCGGCGCGCTGGTTTGAGAACACTGTGAAGATGGACCCTTCGCGCGCGATTGCCTACCTGAACCTGGGAGACGCCCATGCACGGGCGGGCGATGGCGACAAGGCGAAGAAGGCGTTTCGCAATTACCTGGAGCTGGCACCGAACRGGCCGGGCGCAGCCCATGCGAAACAAGAGCTTGAGAAGGCCTGAAGTCGCTTGAAGCTGGAGTAGCCCGGCGCGATTTGGCGATACTCTGCCTATGACCCCAACTTCCCAGGCCGCTCACGCAGTTTCCCGCCTGCGCACCGCGCGGCTGGCGCGCGCCTCCAAAYCGTTCCTGGCCCGTGGCGGCCCACGCAATGTGCGCTGCGCCGGTTGCCGCCTGATGCCCAGCCACTGCATGTGCGCCCTGCGCCCCAGCGTGCCCACGCGCGCGGGTGTGTGCCTGGTCATGGCAGACATCGAGGCGCTGAAACCCAGCAACACGGGCTGGCTGATTGCCGATGTGGTGGCGGACACGTTTGCGTTTGAGTGGGCGCGCACCGAGGTAGACCCTGCGCTGCTGGCGTTGCTGGCGGATCCGCAATGGCAGCCCTACCTGGTCTTTCCCGGTGAGTTTGTGGCGGCTGAGCGGGTGGTGGCAGATGTGTTGCCTGCCGACCCGACTGATGGCACAAAGGGCAAACGCCCGCTGTTTGTGCTGCTCGACGCGACGTGGCCCGAAGCACGCAAGATGTTTCGCAAAAGCCCCTATCTCAACCACTTGCCGGTGCTGAGTTTGCAGAGCGAGCAGCTTTCTCGCTACAAGCTGCGCCGCTCGCAGCGCGACACGCACTTTTGCACGTCTGAAGTGGCCGCCCTCTGCCTGGAGCTGGCCGGTGAAACGCATGCGGCGCAAACGCTGGAGGCTTACCTGGATGTGTTTACCAACCGCTATTTAAAAGCCAAGCAGCAGCAGCCGCTGGATCTGGAAGATGCGGCGCATGCGCAATTGCGCAAGCTGGCACACCCCTGTTGAATAAATGGCACACCCCTGTTGGGGCTCACTGCGTGTAGCCCCCTCTCCCCTTGCAGGGGACGGGCGCCTTGAGGCCGGCAAAGCCGGACCGCGGCCCCCGCTGGTGAATAACTCGCAGTCGTTACTTCGCCGTGCGCTGACGTACCGCTATAGTCCCACCCCATGGATAGACCCCCTTACCTGCGCAAGCGCCGGCCGGCCCCTGACGAAAGCGAAGGCCTGCTGTGGCGGCTGGTGGCTGCGCTGGTGGCGGTGCCGATATTTGAGGTTTCGCTTTACCTGGGCCTGTACCTGATTCTTTCGCCGCGCAGCCTAAGCCATCTTTTCATGGCCATCCCCTTATGGGTGCATGGCGTCTACGCTGGCGCGGCCGCGCTGGTCGGTTTGCTGTTTGGCTTCAGTGGCATTACCTGGCTGCTGGGCCACCTCTTCATGACGCACCATGAAAACGAACGCAACCGRCTGGTAACGGCGCTGCTGTGGGGCGGGCTGGCGGGGCTGGCGTTTGTGGCTTCGCGCTTTGTGCCTTAGTGCCTTGGTCCGCGCGCTGACATCTGCTTGCATTGAGCGCGGCGCCGCTGGGCAACCGCTGTAATACATTCACTGCCTTCATCACCCTTTCATCACCACCTGGATACCCATGCGCCCAAGCTCCCGGCCTCTTTGCACCACGCTTGCCACCTTCGCCCTCACCCTGCTGCCGCTGGCCGGCGCGCTGGCTGTTACCCCGGCTGAACAGCCGTATGTTGGTGGCTACACGCAGGGTTCGGTCGATTCGCGTGCGCAGCTGATGCTGYTGGACGACAACACGTTTTGTTTTAGTTTCATGGGCGGCTCGCTCGACATGCTGGCCGGCGGGCGCTGGAAGGCCGAGGGCAACGGCGTGCGCCTGCAGGAGGTACGGCAAAACGGCTCCGTCTTCCCCGTCTTTGGCAGGGCGGTGCTGCCTGAGAAAGGGCCCGTGGAGTTTGACTTTCACGGCCATTCGCTGTCTCGCGCGGTGTCGGTCGCGTTTGCCACGGGCACTGACGAGACCTTGCCCACCAGCCTGCGCCGGCTCTTCAAGGACGGCCACAACGGCTGGTCTTCCAGCTACAAGCTGCCGCCCATGCCGGCGGCGCAGGTGCGCTACTTTTATATCGCCGACGCGGAAGTGGATGCCAACGGCCAGCCCAAGCAGCTGCGCGTGGTGCAGTACCGGCGCGGTGACGCGAACACGCTGCGCGTGGGCTACAACCCGGCGTTTGGCAACCCGCCGCTGAACCAGCTTGCCACGCTGAAGGATGGTGAGGTGCTGCATGTCGACGGCAGCCGCTTTGGCCCGCGCAAGGAGTTGCCGGAAAAAGCCCTGGAAAGAATACGCTCGGCCTGCATACGGCCCGCGCTGGCTGAGCCCAAACGCCCCAGCGAAGAAGAAGCCGCGGAGATAGCGGCCGGACGCGCGACGTCCGTGAAACAGCCGCCGCTGGTGCCTGTGAAAACTTTCTATCTGCCGCTGACGGCCCTGCAGGGCGCGCCTTACTTTTCTGACGACAAGTAGGCTGGCTGTGTTCCTGCGGCGGACGCGACTCGCTACTAAATTGATAGCTGCTCGTGCACGTTCTTATTGGTCTGCGGCCACTTTTGATATTTGAAAACCGCCCAACAAGGCTGCATCCATCGCCCGGGCCGCTGCCGCGCACCGAAGCCCGGTTATTGATACCGGCGCAACCAGGGCACCCGCTGTAATACATTCATTGGCTTCAACCCCCACCGGACTCACCGCCCATGCGCTCCATCTCCCAGCCTCCTGGCACCACGCTTGCCGCCTTCGCCCTCACCTTGCTGCCGATGGCCGGTGCGCATGCGCTGACCGCGGCTGAAAAGCCTTATGTGGGTGGCTACACGCAGGGCTCTGTTGATTCGCGTGCGCAGCTGATGCTGCTGGACGACAACACCTTCTGCTTTACCTTCATGGGCGGCTCGCTCGACATGCTGGCCGGTGGGCGCTGGAAGGCCGAGGGCAATGGCGTGCGCCTGCAGGAGGTTCGGCAGAACGGCGCGATCTTCCCGGCCTTTGGCAAGCAGGTGCCTGAGCAGAAAGAGACTGTGGCGTTTGACTTTCACGGCTATTCGCTTTCCAACGCAACGTCTGCGGTGTTTGCCACTTCCGGCAACGACGCGCTGCCCACCACGATGCGCCCACTGTTCAAGTCAGACCAGAGCAACTGGTCTGACAGCTACAAGCTGCCGCCCCTGCCGGCGGCGCAGGTGCGCCACTTTTATATAGGCGACGTGGAAGTGGACGCCAACCGCCAGCCCAAACGGCTGCGCGTGGTGCAGTACCGGCGCGGCGACGCGAACACGCTGGCCGTGGGCTACGACCAGTCGTTTGGCAACCCGCCGCTGAACCTGTCTGCCACGCTGAAGGGCGAGGTGCTGCACGTAGACGGCAGCCGCTTCGGCAAACGCGACGAGCTGCCGGGCGAAATCCTCGAAGGTATACGCGCTGCCTGCATAAGGCCGGCGCTGGTGCCCGGCGCCAAACGCCCGGCCGAAGAGGGCAGCGAAGAAGAGGCTCAGGACAAAGCCGCCGCAGCCTTGGGCAAGGTGGTGGTGCGCAATGYGCCGCTGGTGCCGGTAAAGACTTTCTATCTGCCGCTGACGGCGATGCAGGGCGCGCCGTACTTTCCCGGCACGGAAAAGTAAATCCAAGTCACATTGGCTGCACGGGATAGCCGCACGTTGCTACCAAATTAATAGCTGCTTGCGCACATTCCTATTGGGTTGCAGTCACTTTTTACGCCTGAAACAGGCTCTACTTGAAGCGCTCCACCACAAAATCCACAAAGCTGCGCAGCTTGGGTGAGCGGTAGCGGTCGGGCAGGTAGAGGATGCTCATGGGCCGGGTGGCGAGCTCATGGTGGGGGAAAAGCTGCACCAGGCGGCCGGCCCGGACATCGTCCTCGAGCAGAATCGCCGGCTGCAGCACGATGCCCATGCCGTGCAAGGCCGCCACCCGCAGCGCCTGCCCCTGGTTGACCTGCAGGCGCCCCGAGACGGGAACGCGGCAGATGTGCTCTTGATCCTCCAGGCGCCAGTGCGCGGCGGCGGTGGGAGAAAAAGCCAGGCACTCATGCTGGCTCAGCTCATCGGGCCGGGCTGGTGTGCCCCGGCGCGCCAGGTAGGCGGGAGACGCGCAGATCATCAGCCGGTAGGGCGCCAGCGGCCTGGCGATGAGCGCTGAGTCCGGCACGGGGCCGACGCGGATGGCCGCCTCGAATCCTTCTTCGAGCAAATCCGTCACGCGGTCGCTCAAGACAACATCGATGCTGACCTGCGGGTAGCGATCCAGGTAGTCCGAGAGGGCGGGCATCAAGGCCTCGGTGCCAAAGGAGACGGGCGCGGTGACGCGCAACTTGCCGGCCGGCGCCAGCTGCAGGTTCTGCGCCTGCGCATCGGTTTCGGCCACCAGCCGCAGGATTTCCTTGCAGCGCACGTAGTAGTCCTCACCAAAAGCGGTGAGGTTCTGGCGCCGGGTGGTGCGGTTGAGCAGTTGCATGCCCAGGCGCTTTTCGAGCGTGCGCAGGTGGTTGCCGGCCATCGTGGCGGAAATATCGCAAGCCGTGGCGGCCGCGCTGAGGCTGCCTTTTTCGACGGCCAGAACATACACCTTCATGCTGTCGAGCAAATCCATTTAACACTCTCGCTTTTAAATCAATCAACCAGATCGGTGTTTATCTCTGATTGATTCTAAATAACACTGATGCTTTCCTTCATTTCAGACACAAAGACCATGAAAGCCATCCAGCTCACCGCCCCCTCCCTGACCGCGTTTCGCCCCGCTGAGCTGCCCGACCCGAACGCCGGCCCGGGCGAGGTACTGGTGCGCCTGCGCGCCGCTTCGCTGAATTTTCTGGACGTGGCCATTGCCACGGGCAACTTCCCGGGCCCGGCCTTTCCCACGGTTCCGGTGGCGGACGGCGCGGGCGAAGTGGCCGCGCTGGGTGAAGGTGTTGAGGCCATGTCCCTTGGGCTGGCGGTGGGGGGCAGGGTGATTCCGCACTTCATGCCGAACTGGCAGGGCGGGGCCATCACGCCGCGCAACGTGGCGGCGATGCGCGGCGTGACGCTGCCGGGCTCATTGGCCGACTACGTGGTGGTACCGGCCACCAGCCTGGTCGCGCTGCCGGCGCACCTGGATTTTGTGCAGGGCGCGGCGCTGCCGATTGCGGGCACGACGGCCTGGAATGCCGTGCGCTCGGCCACGCTGCGCCCCGGCTCGGTGGTGGTGTTGCTGGGAACGGGCGGCGTCAGCATCTTTGCTCTGCAGTTCGCCAAGGCGTCCGGCGCGACGGTGATCATCGCGTCGTCGTCGGACGAAAAACTGGAACGCGCACGCCAGCTGGGCGCGGACCACCTTGTCAATTACCGCGCTACGCCGGCTTGGGACGAGCAGGTGCTGAAGCTCACCGAAGGGCGCGGCGCAGACCTGGTGGTGGAGACGGTGGGCGGGGCCAGCATCACGCGCTCCATCAACGCAGCGGCCATGGGCGGCACGATCTTCACGGTCGGCTTTGTCGGCGGCACGGCGGCCTCGATTGACCTGCTGCCCATCATCGTGAAAGCCTTGCGCATCGTTGGCAACAACACCGGCTCGGTAGCCGACCTGGCCGAAGCAACACGCGCCATTGCCGCGCATCGCATCGTGCCCGTCATCGACCGCGTGTTTGAGATCGCCGACACCGCCGCCGCGTATGCCGAACTCAGTGCCGGCGGGCGGCACTTCGGCAAGATCGCGATTGCGCATTGAAGTGCGTCCCGGGAAAGATTTGCTATGAATTTAATAACTTCTGGCGCAGACTCCTATTGGTCTGCAGGCATTTTTAATGCGCAAAAGAAGCTCCAAACAATCTGCCAAAGCTAAAAATCAAACTGCGGCGCGCTGTTGCTG
>NZ_JBFUCA010000199.1:0-7227 GCF_056405475.1 Polaromonas sp. P1_G4 | reverse complement strand
GGTCCTGGAAGAAGGCCTGCAGCATGCGGTCGAGTTGCAGCAGGTGGTCGTGTGACAGACGCGACTCGGCGCTGTAGGCGTGGTTGACATAGTCGTGGCCCGACAGGCTGACCGACAGGATGTCGGGAATGTCGTCCTGCCCCAGCTGCTCGCCGGCAATGGCCGCGCGGGCAAACTCCAGCGACATGGCATCGACAAAAGGACCACGCAGCAACGAGCTGTAAAACCGCGGGCCGGGCGCCGTGTCGTCGGGCGCTCCGTACATGGCAGGCAAACCGCCACCGGCGGGGCCAAACCATTTTTGCTGGTCGGGCACCGAGCGCGCATAGGCGGCCTCAGGCAGCAGGGCTTTCCATTCAGTCTTGAAATAGCGGTCGGCCAGCTTCTGGCCGTTAAAGGCATTGACCCAGCCCGGGTGCGCGGCCATGTAATGCGTGCTGGACGCAAACTGCCCTGTGGCGCCCATATACATATAGGCCGTGCCGGTTTTGCCGGCGGGCAGAATGGCGCCGCGGTCTTTGCCGGAGATGCCGATCACTTTAGAGCGGCTGTCTACCCGCCGCAGCACGTCGCCCACCGTTTCCGCCTTGAGGTTCTTCGGGCTGGTGCCGTCGAGTGCATTGGTCTGGTGGCCGATGTAAGTGGCCGTGGTGTCGCCCGTGCAGTACACCGGCTCTGCGGTGATAGGGTCGCGCCAGTCGTTGCCGATGATGCCGGTGCGATGCGGATAAGCGCCGGTGAGCATGGTGGCGTGGCCGGCCGCGGTGACGGTGAAGGCATGGCCGTAATGCGCGTTGGCAAACCAGGCGCCGCGGTCAAGGAAGCGTGCCAGGCCATCGGGCGTGAGCTGGTCGCGGTAGTCCAGCACCTGGCGCTGCGGCAGCCCGTCTACTACCAGGAAGACAACGAGTTTGGGCCGCGGTGCAGCGGCCTGCGATAGCGCGGTAGCGCCGGGCGCTGCGGCACAACTGGCCAGCAATACTGCCGTGAACGCGGCAACCAGAATACGCAAAGGTGTGTGAAGTTTCATGGGGATCATGCGGGTGATGCTAGGTGACTTCATGGTTTGCGGGCAACAGTAGTCACCCGTAGCAGCCCTGGCTGTCACGGCCTGTTGCCGGGAAGGCTTGCATGGTAACTGCGTCACCACGTACCCATTTGGGTCCCCCTGTGTAGGACCATGGCTCTCCGGACTGCTACTTCTGTCTCGTTCACATTTGGTTTCAATGCCAAAGGATTGACGTGCGTTTCGGTTGTAAGGCAGGATGCATTCATGACCAACAACGCAGCGCCGGACACGGCGCCCAACGTAGCGCCATATGTCGCCGCTCCAGGGGAGACGGAGGTTGAACGCGTGGTGACGGCGAGCATGTGCAACATGCGGGAAGGCATCTTCGCGCAGATGGAAAACATCCGCACGGAGTCGCTGCGCCACAACACGCCCCTCGGTCTGCACGTTGTGCTGCATTACCAAAGCGGCTGGTTTGTGCATTGGGTCGAAGGGCCTTCGGCGGCCGTGCGGGACTTGCTGCAGCATGTTGTGCAACACGACCCGCGCCACCATTCACCCCATACCCTGCACACCAGCAAGGGGCGGCGGCTTTTGCCGACACCGTGGTCCATGGCGATGTCGCAGGCCACCGAGTCGGCGGTTTATTTCGGCCGCCGGGTCATGGCACTGCGGGAGCAACTTGAAAAGGGCAAACAGTATTCGCCCTCCTCGGTGCTTCGCCGCCTATCGGCGCCCATGCAGCTTGCCCAGGCGCAGGCACTGGCAGACCCCGAAGCCTTTCACCGCATGGGTATCTGCTCGGCCAGCGGCACCGAGGCTTTCGACATGGTGGGCTGGCTGGCCCAAAAAACCGGCGGGGTGGTCGCCAAACGGCGCTTTGCCGGCGAGACAGACTTTGACGGCAGCAGCGAGTATGTCGACTTCATGGAAGGCGGCTACCCATGCCGGCTGATTGCCGTGGCGCGCAACGGCCTCACGCACGGGCTGCGCCGGGCTTTCCTTCCGGAGTGGCCGCATTTTGTGATGCTTTTTTGCGGCTCGGCCAAATTTGACGACGCGCTGATGGCCCGCATGATCGCCGCTTGCGACGGCCTGCCTGCGAAGCCGGTGCTGGTGGGGGTTGCCCGCGACACCACGACCCACCAGCGCATGCAGGACATGGCACAGGCGGCGCAGCTGGAGTATGTCGTCGGGGGCGTTGCCACGCCCGACAACTGCAGCGCCATATGGCAGACGATGCGCGACCAGCTGGATCGGGCCGGTGCGCCGTCCAGCTCGGTATGGGACGTGCCGCGCATGGCGGCCTGAGCGCCCTGCCCCATTTCCCTGCTTCCCCGCTTCCCTGCGTCCCCGTTTTTGTTTGTCGGCATCTAGCTACGCCGACGGGTCTTCGCGCGCCGGCCTGCGCACGCCGATACACTGCGAGGCATGAAAAAAGAAGACATCGCCCCATTCTTTGCCACGCTGAAGGCGGCCAACCCAATGCCGGTGACCGAGCTGGAATACACCAGCGTATTTGAGCTGCTGGCCGCCGTGCTGCTGAGTGCGCAGGCCACCGACGTGGGCGTGAACAAGGCGACGCGCAAGCTTTTTCCGGTGGCCAACACGCCGCAGGCCATCATCGACCTAGGGCTGGAGCGCCTGGAGTCTTACATCCGCACCATCGGGCTGTACCGCACCAAGGCCAAAAACCTGCTGGCGGCGTGCCAGATTCTGGTGGAGCAGCATGGCGGCAAAGTGCCGCGCAGCCGCGAGGCACTGCAGGCCCTGCCCGGCGTAGGCCGCAAGACAGCCAACGTGGTGCTGAACTCGGCATTTGGCGAGGCGACGATGGCGGTGGACACGCACATCTTTCGCGTGAGCAACCGCACGGGCCTGGCGCCCGGCAAGAACCCGCTGGAAGTCGAGCTGGGCCTGCTCAAGCGCGTGCCCGCCGAATACCTGGTGGACGCGCACCACTGGCTGATATTGCACGGGCGCTATGTGTGCATTGCGCGCAAGCCCCAGTGCTGGCAGTGCGCGGTGGCGCCGTGGTGCGACTTCAAGCCAAAGACGCCGGTGCCTGCGTAGGCCACAGGCAGCCGCGCTTGCGTTTGACCCCACGCTATGAAATCAGTAGCTGCTGGCGAGCCTGCAGAGGCTACAGTAGCGGCGCGCCTCAATTGCGCAGCTTGCCGTCGCGCGTCACCATGCAGCGTGTCGGCCCGGGTTGAAAAAGAAGCCCCGTCCGAACAGGGGTGTAGTACTTGCAGCTTACGGGAAGTTGCCCTGTGTTGCGCACGGTCAACGCCGCAGTGCCGCCCCGTCGCGCATGGTGGGTATCCATCTCGCGAAGCGTGCGAACTTGGGGGATTTTTCCTCTTCGGGCAACCTATCATTGAAAGCTCCCGCTGGCTCAGCCAGATTTTTTTGATGGATGAGTCATGTTTAACATTTCGGCTTCACGTACCGTTCTTCGCGCCCTGAGCCTGTATCTCGTATTTTTTGCGGGTGCCAGCCACGCGCAAAAAGCCTGGGTCATCGGCCAGTCCGCCCCCCTGAGTGGCAGCAACGCCAGTTTCGGACGCGACATTCAGGACGGCGCTCAGGCCTACTTCAAGTCAGTCAACGCCAAAGGCGGGGTGGCCGGCCTGCCAATCCAGCTGGTGACGCTCGACGATAAAAACGACCGCAAGCTGGCCGGCGCCAACACCACGAAACTGCTGGCCGAAAATGASGCGGTGGCCCTGTTTGGTTATGCGTCGGCCACGCTGAGCCTGGACGCCATGCCCCAGGCGGAAAAAGCCGGTGTGCTGTTTTTTGCACCGTTTTCCGGTGCCAACCCGGTGCGCAAGCCCAGCCCGGTGGTGTACACGCTGCGCGCATCCTACGGCGACGAGCTTGAAAAAATGCTGTCCTTCTGGACGGGCCTGGGCCTCAAGCAGGTGGTGGTGGTGCATTACGACGACGAGGTCGGCAAGCAGAATCTGGCCGTGGTGGTTGCCTATCTGGCCAAACAGGGCAAGAAACCCGAGGCTTTCTCCCTGCAGCGCAATGCCAAGGTGAGTGAGGCCCAGGTCGCGCAGCTGCTCGCGCTCAAGCCCGACGTCCTCATCAACACCGTGCTGTCCGGCGCCGCGGCTGACATCAGCAAGCAGGTGGTAGCACAGGGCAAATTCATTCCGATGTCCAGCCTGTCTTTTGTGGGCGCGCAGCAATACATCGACGCAGCTGGCGAAGCCGGCGCCGGAGTGTCCATCTCTCAGGTCGTGCCCAATGCCGCATCCCCGTTGCCGGTGGTCAAGGAATGCGCCAAGGCGCTGCAGGACGCCGGCGTCAAGCAGGCCATGAACAGCGCCCATCTGGAAGCTTGTATTGGCGCAAAGGTGCTGACCGAAGCCATGCGCCGCAGCAAAAAGCCAGGCGATGCCAAAGCCCTGCTGGCTGCGATGAGCGCGATGGGCAGTTATGACACCGGCGGCTTCGTCGTGTCCTATTCACCAGGCCAGAACCACGGCAGCAAGTACGTGGAGCTGGGCATGGTGACGCGCGACGGCAAGCTGCGCAATTGAGGCGCGCCGCTGCTGTGGCCTCTGCAGCCTCGAAAATGCTGCAAGAAAATGGCCTCTCAGCCTTTGCCGCTTAAGCGCCAGCAGCTACTGATTTAATAGCGCGGGGTCAAACGCAAGCGCCGCCGCCGGCGGCGTAAAGAAGCGCTTAGCGGGCGAAGGTGCCGTCGGCGCGAATCATCGTCAGATTCACGAAGCGCGAACCCAGATTGCTTTGCTTGCTGTAAGTCAACGCAAAGCCGCCCAGGTCTTCATTGGTAAATGTTTCCAGCGTGCTGATGAGTTTGGCGCGCGTAACCGGCGCCGGCGTTTTTTGCAGCGCGCGCACCACCAGCTTGGCGTTCAGGAAACCTTCCATGCTGTTGTAGCTGAACTTCTTGTCGCCGTTKGCCGAGATGATGGTCTGGTATTCACGCACGACGGCATTGCCCAGTTCGGTAAACGGGTAAGGCACGACCTGCGAGGCAATCACGCCGGCTGCCGCATCCTTGAGTTCGGCATGCAGGCCGGACGACACACTGAGCACCATGAACTGGGCGGTCACGCCCTTGGCGCGAAAAGCCTGGATGAACGCCGCATTGGGCTTGGCCTGCCCGATCAGGATCACGGCCTGCGGCTGCGCCGCGGCAATCACCTCGGCGGCCTTGGCCACGTCTACCGTGCCGCGCGGCACCGGGGCCACGGCAGCAGCCGTTGCGCCGCGCTTTTGCATGGCGGCGTTCAGGGCTTCCAGGCCTTCCTTGCCGAAAGCGTCATCCTGGTACATCACGCCGATTTTTTTGATGCCGATGGTCCACGCGTGGTTGACCGCCGCTTCGATCTCGTCGGTGGTGCTTGCGCGCACATGGAACAGGTTGGACACATACGGGTCGCGCAGCGACTTTGCGCCGCTGGTGTTGCCGATCTCCGCAATGCCGGCCGCCTGCACCAGGGGCACGATCTTCAGCATGTTGGCCGTGCCGCGATAGCCCACCAGCGCCACGGCGTTTTGGGTTTCGATCAGGGCCTTGGTGTTCTCGGCCGTCTTGTCGGGGTTGAAGCCGTCGTCCAGGCTGACGAGTTTGATTTTCTCGCCGCGAACGCCGCCTTTTTTGTTGATGTCGTCAAAGTAGGCGTTCATGCCGCGCACATAGTCGGTCGTCAGTGCGGCGCTGTTGCCAGAGAGGTCACCCGAGTGGCCGAGCACGATGTCGGCCGAAGCGGCCGAGCAGGCCAGGCCCAGAAAAAGAGCGGCCAGCAAACTGCCGCCCTTTGGAAAATTAACAACTTTCATGAAACGAATCCCTACCCTCTTGTGAAAAAATTGGTGTCAATAAAAAAGCCGGCCCAAGGCCGGCTTGTGCTTCCGGTGCGCGGTGTATGTCAGGCGTCGACCCTGACCTTGGCCTGCTGGGCCACCTGCGCCCACTTCTTTTGCTCCATCTTGATGAAGGCCGCAAATTTTTCGGTGCTGCCGCCGCCGTCTTCGGCGCCGTACTGGTCCATCTTTTCCTGCACGTCCGGCATGGCCAGCACCTTGTTGACGTCTTCATTCATGCGCTGAACCATGGCCCGCGGCATTTTGGAAGGGCCCATGAGGCCGTACCACACGGTGGCTTCGAAGCCCGGGAAACCGGACTCGGCCATGGTGGGCACATTGGAATGGCCTTTGGCGCGCTTGAGACGCGTTTGCGCCAGCGCGATGGCCTTGCCGCTTTTGACATGCGGCGTGGCCGAGGTCATGGTTTCAAAGCAGTAGTTGACCTGCCCGCCGATCAGATCGACCAGCGCCGGGCCTGAGCCACGGTAAGGAATGTGCAGCGCAAAAATCTTTGCCTGGAGCTTGAACATTTCCAGTGCAAAGTGCTGGGCCGAACCACCGCCCGCGGAAGCAAAGCTGATCTGGCCGGGCTTGGCCTTGCACAAGGCCACCAGGTCCTTCACGGTTTTGGCGGGCTGGTCGGCATTGCAGATGAGCATGTTAGGCGTGACGCCGACCATGCTGATGGGCACGAAGTCGCGGTCTGCGTCGTAGCCGAGCTTGATGCCGAGCGCCGGTGCCAGCGCGTGGCTGTTGATGTGGGCCATCAGCAAGGTGTTGCCGTCACCGGCCTGCTTGGCCACGTAATCGGCCGCAATCACACCGGCGGCGCCGCCCTTGTTTTCAATGATGACCGAGGTGTTCCACATGGTGGACAGCTTCTGGCCGACCACGCGCGCCAGCGCGTCGGTGCCGCCGCCGGGCGGGAAACCCACCACAATGCGCACCGGCCCGCTGGGCAGCGTTTGCGCCCTGAGCATGGGTGACGCCACCATGGCGGCTGTGGCCGCCGCCGCGCTGATAAAGGTTCTGCGTTGCATGGTTTCCCTTTTTGATTCAGTAATTTATGGAATTTTGATGACCGTTTGACGTAACACCCCCTGCGCTCGTGCGCAGCGGGTGATCAGGCTGCCTTGCGCTGCGGCACCACAGCCGCATGGCTGGAGAAATGATCCATGGCGGCCTGCACGCCCGAGCCCGCGAGCTTGACGCCTGCAAGTTTGAGGCCCATTTCACAGCCGCTCAGCGCCGCCATCAGTGTGAGGTCGTTGCAGTCGCCCAGGTGGCCGATGCGGAACATCTTGCCTTTGACCTTGCCCAGGCCGGTGCCGAGCGAGCAGTCAAAGCGTTCGTAAATGATCTTGCGC
>NZ_JBFUCA010000198.1:0-7241 GCF_056405475.1 Polaromonas sp. P1_G4 | reverse complement strand
GGGTCTGCGCCACCAGCTATGGATTTGATAGCGCGGTTGACGGCCAGGCGTTGCCCGGCCTCCCAGCGGTTGAAAGGGTCGCTGTCATGCGCCAGCAGGTGCAGCAGCTGGGCGTCGGTGTAGTCAAACTCCAGCACCACCGGGGCGGTGAAGCCGCGCAGGATGGAGGGCACCGGCTCGGCATCGATGTTGACGAAGGTCAGCGTTTCGCTGGCCTGCGTCAGCACTACGGTACGGGTGCGGGCAGGTGCCTGGCTCTCACCGGCCAGCTGCAGCGGCAAGTCCTGGCCATCTGCGCCCAGCAGGCCCAGGCCGACCGGTATGACAAACGGCTCCTTCACGGCTTGCCCTGCCGTGGGCATGCAGCTTTGCGACAAGGTCAGGGTGTAGGTGCGCGCCGCCGCGTCATAAGCACCCTGCGCGTGCACACGCGGCGTGCCGGCCTGGCTGTACCAGCGCTTGAACTGCGGCAGCAGGCGCGCCAGGTCCGACATCGGGTTGGCGTCGGCAATCGCCTGCGCAAAGTCGTCGCAGGTTACGGCGTGGCCGTCGTGCCGTTCAAAGTAAAGCGTCATGCCGCGGGCAAAGCCATCGCGGCCCACCAGCGTCTGCATCATGCGCACGACTTCGGCGCCCTTTTCATAAATCGTGACGGTGTAGAAGTTGCTGATCTCGACGTAGCTGTCGGGCCGCACCGGGTGGGCCATGGGGCCGGCGTCTTCGGGGAACTGGGCGGTGCGCAGCACACGCACGTCCTCAATGCGCTTGACGGCGCGGGCCGAGGCTTCGCCGCACAGGTCTTGTGAAAACTCCTGGTCGCGGAAGACCGTCAAGCCTTCCTTCAGGCTGAGCTGGAACCAGTCGCGGCAGGTCACGCGGTTGCCGGTCCAGTTGTGGAAGTACTCGTGGCCGACCACGCTTTCGATGTTGGAGAAATCAACATCGGTGGCGGTGGCCTGGTTGGCCAGCACGTACTTGGTGTTGAAGATGTTCAGGCCCTTGTTTTCCATCGCACCCATGTTGAAGTCGCTGGTGGCGACGATCATGAAGCGTTCCAGGTCCAGCGGCAGGCCGAAGCGGGCCTCGTCCCAGGCGACCGAATGCATCAGCGAAGTCATGGCGTGCTCGGTTTTGTCCAGGTCACCGGGGCGCACATAGACCTGTAGCACGTGTTCCTTGCCTGCGCGGGAGGTGATGCGCTGCTCGCGGGCCACCAGCTGGCCGGCTACCAGGGCAAAGAGGTAGCTCGGCTTTTTGTGCGGGTCTACCCACTTGGCGAAATGCCGCGCGCCGTTGGGGCCGGGCTCCAGCGGGCCCTGGCTGACCAGGTTGCCGTTGGACAGCAGCACCGGGTACTGCGCCTTGTCGGCGCGCAGGGTCACGGTGTAGCTGGCCATCACGTCGGGGCGGTCCAGGAAGTAGGTGATACGCCTGAAACCCTCAGCCTCACACTGCGTGAAGAAGGAGTTGTTGCTGACGTACAGGCCCATCAGCTTGGTGTTTTTGGCGGGGCAGGTGGTGGTGAAGATTTCCAGCTCGAAGGGCTCGGTGCCCTCTGGCAGGTTTTCCAGCACCAGCTGGTTGCCTTCCATCTTGAATGAGGTGCCCTGGCCGTTGACCAGAACACGGGAGAGATTGAGCTCTTCGCCGTCCAGCTTCAGGGCTTGTGCCGGTACGTCCGGGTTGCGGCGCAGGCTCATTTTGTTGAGCACGCGCGTTTTCTGCGGGTCCAGGTCAAAGCACAGATCGACCGTGTCGATCCAGTAGGCGGGCGCGACGTAGTCGGCGCGGTTGATGACCACCGCGGCGCCGGGGCTCGCTCCGTCAAGCATATGCAGCATGGTTAATTCCTGAAAATCAAAATTTCACAACTTCCGGAGCGCGTCGAAAGTCACACGCTCACACGCCCTCACACACCTTGTTTGAGTGAGGCTTCAATAAACACGTCCAGGTCGCCGTCCAGCACTTTCTGCGTGGCCGAGACTTCCACATTGGTGCGCAGGTCCTTGATGCGGCTGTTGTCCAGCACATAGCTGCGGATCTGGTGGCCCCAGCCCACGTCGGTTTTTGTGTCTTCGAGTTTTTGCTGGGCTTCCTGCTGCTTGCGCAATTCGAAGTCATACAGGCGCGAGCGCAGGCGTTTCCAGGCGACGTCGCGGTTGCTGTGCTGGCTTCGGCCGTCCTGGCACTGCACCACAATGCCGGTCGGGATGTGCGTCAGGCGCACGGCCGAGTCGGTCTTGTTGATGTGCTGGCCGCCGGCGCCGCTGGCGCGGAAGGTGTCGGTGCGCACGTCCGACGGGTTGATCTCGATTTCAATCGAGTCATCGATCTCGGGGTAGACAAACACCGAAGCGAACGAGGTGTGGCGCCCGCCGGAGGAGTCAAACGGCGACTTGCGCACCAGGCGGTGCACGCCGGTTTCCGTGCGCAGCAGGCCGAAAGCGTACTCGCCCTCGATCTTGATGGTCGCACCCTTGATACCTGCCGTGTCGCCCGGGGATTCGTCTTCGACGGTGGTCTTGAAACCCTTGCGCTCGGCGTACTTGAGGTACTGGCGCAGCAGCATGCTGGCCCAGTCGCAGGCTTCGGTGCCGCCGGCGCCGGCCTGGATGTCCAGGAAGCAGGGCAGGGGGTCGGCCGGGTTGTTGAACATCCGGCGGAATTCCATCTTTTCGACTTCCGTAGCCACCTTGGCGGCTTCTGCTTCAATCGTCTGCATGCCGGCGTCATCGCCTTCGGCCTTGGACATCTCGAAGAGTTCGGTGTTGTCGGCCAGCTCGGAGCTCAGGCGGTCGATCACATGGACCACGTCTTCCAGCGATTTCTTTTCCCTGCCGAGCTCTTGCGCGCGCTTGGGGTTGTCCCAGACCTTCGGGTCTTCCAGTGCGGCGTTGACTTCGTTCAGTTTTCGTTCTTTGGCAGGGTAGTCAAAGATACCCCCGAAGTTCGTTGACCCGGTTGCTGAGGTCGATGAGCTGGTTGCCGATGAGGTTGATGCGTTCTGCTTCCATGATTTTTCTGTCCTGAGATGTGTGATTGCCGCATTGGCGGCTGAACCGCCCATTTTCTCACGATGCGGCGCGTTTCAGCTCAGAAAGCCCTCAATCAGTGTTGCCAGCTGTTCCGGTTGGTCGTGGTGCAGCATGTGGCCGGCATCCTGGATCACGGCGACACGGGCTTCGCGCACCTGTTTGAGCCGTTCGTGGTACTCGGTCAGGGTGTATTTTTCCTTCCACCACAGAGCCAGGGAGTCGTCGGACGCTTCGACGGCCAGCACCGGAGCACTGATGCAGCGGTAGACCTCGAGGGCTTCATCGACGCGGTAGAGCTGCGCGCTGGTGATCTTGTGGGCGGCTTCTCCCAGAATCTCCCATTTCCCTGCGGCATTTGGCCGGGACCAATGGCTGGCCAGCCAGCCGGCCTTGTCGGCGGACAGGCGCGGGTTGGTTCTCATCAGGCGGCGCGCCACACCGGCCACGTCGGCATAGGCTTTGAGTTCCAGCTCACCCCTATGCAGGCTTTTGAGTTCGTTCATCCATTGGGCATAGCGGCCGGGGGCTTGCCCGGCCTGGGTGGACGGCAGGCCAAAGCCTTCCAGATTGACCAGCCTGCGGATGCGCGCCGGCCGTACGCCCGCGTACAGCATGGCGACATTGCCGCCCATGCTGTGGCCTACCAGATCAACGGGTTTGTCACCCGCGTAGTGGTCGAGCAGAAAGTCCAGGTCCGCCAGGTAATCGGGAAACCAATAATTGTCAGCAGGGCTGCCTGCGGGGCCGGAGCCGGTCAACCCGAAACCGCGCCAGTCGGGCGCGATGATGGTCCGGCCGCTGACGAAGGCCTCCGACAGTGCGTCCACCATGAACTGGTAAGAGGCCGCCACGTCCATCCAGCCATGCACCAGAACCAGCGGCGGCAATGCGGGGTTCGCGCCTGCTGCGCTTTCCCAGAGCCACACGTGGTAACTCAAGCCACGTATAGGGACAAACTCGCTGCGTGATGATCGTTTTTCTTTGTACATTGGTTCCCATGATAAAGAGACACGAATCGAAACGCAGTCAAGGCAGCGACAAGACCGGTGGCGGCAGGAATTCCCCGGAAAGTGGACCGGTTGACCTGTACGCAGCGCTGCACGCCGGCTTCCGCTGGCAGGTTGACGAGCACTTCAACATCGCCGAAGTGTGTTGCAGCCGCTGGGCCAGGGGTGAAGGTGCAACGGCGGGTGCTACTAAAAGAATAGCTGTTCGCGCTCACCAGCCGGGCGCTGCAGCCATTTTTTATACCTATGCAGAATTGCAGGATGCCGCCGATGCGCTGAGCCATGTGCTGACCGGCCTCGGTGTACAGCGCGGCGACCGCGTTGCCATCGTGATGCCGCAACGTTTTGAAACCGCTGTGGCTTACATGGCGGTCTTCCAGATGGGGGCGGTCGCCATGCCGCTGTCCATGCTGTTCGGCCCTGACGCGCTCGAATACCGGCTGCAGGACAGCGATGCCGTGCTGGCCATTTGCGATGAAAGTTCGATTGACAGCCTGAATGCCATCCGTGGCAACTGCCCGGCATTGCGCACGGTGGTGGCAGCAGGTACGGCGCAGGGCAAGGGTGACGTGGACTACGAAACCGCGTTAGCGACACATAGGAGCGCCTTCACCGCCGTCAAGACCAAGGCCGACGAAGGCGCGATCCTGATCTACACCAGCGGGACCACCGGCCCGCCCAAGGGTGCGCTGCTGCCGCATCGCGCCTTGATTGGCAACCTGCCTGGCTTCATCTGCAGCCAGAACTGGTTTGGCTTTGACGGCAAAACCAATAAAAAGTCGGACGCTGTTTTCTGGTCCCCGGCAGACTGGGCGTGGACAGGCGGCCTAATGGACGCCTTGCTGCCCAGCCTTTACTTCGGCCGGCCCATCGTTGCCTTCAACGGCCGCTTCAGCCCCGAGCTGGCCTTCAGCCTGATGGCGGAACAGGGCGTCACACACACCTTTTTGTTCCCGACGGCGCTCAAGGCCATGATGAAGGCCTACCCCAGGCCCGCGCAGCATTTCAAGCTGAAACTGCAGGCCATGATGAGTGCCGGCGAAGCCGTGGGCGATGCGGTGTTTGCGTACTGCAAGGATCAGCTCGGTGTGATCGTCAACGAGATGTTTGGCCAGACTGAAATCAATTACGTGGTGGGCAACTGCAGCATGAACAGGGTTCATGGCGAGCGCAGCGCCGGGCCGCCCCAAGCAAGCTCAGCCCCCTCGGGGGGCAGCGCATTACACGAAGTGAAAAGCGTGGGGGCGTTTGCAGGTTGGCCTGCGCGGCCGGGCAGCATGGGCAAAGGCTACCCGGGCCACCGCRTGGCGGTGATTGATGACGAAGGCAATGAATGCGCGGTGGGCGTGCCGGGCGATGTGTCGGTCAACCGCTACGACATCCACGGCGACCCCGATCCGATTTTCTTTCTCGGGTACTGGAAGAAAGACGAGGCCACCCGCGGCAAGTTCACCGGCGACTGGTGCCGCACAGGCGACCTGGCAAGGCGCGATGCCGATGGCTACCTCTGGTACGAAGGCCGTGCCGACGACGTCTTCAAGGCCGCCGGCTACCGCATCGGCCCCGGTGAGATCGAGAACTGCCTGGTCAAGCACGCAGCTGTCGCCAACGCCGCCGTGGTGCCAAAACCCGACCGCGAGCGCGGTGCAGTCGTGAAAGCCTATGTGGTGCTCGCTCCTGATTTGATAGCTGCTCGCGCAAGCCACTTGGGCGGTACAGCCCGATTTGATGATGAACTAACGCTGCAGCTGCAAGCCCACGTCAAGACCATGCTGGCACCGTATGAGTACCCCAAGGAGATTGAGTTCATAGAGGCGTTGCCCATGACCACGACGGGTAAGGTGCAAAGGCGCGTGCTGCGGTTGCAAGAGGAAGAGCGCTTCAAAAACTCAGCAGGCTGACAAAGAAGCACCCATGAAAAAAGCACCCGAGGGTGCTTTTTGTTGCGCTGCCAGCAGGGGCCGGGATCTGGCTTTGCCAGTCCCAAGGCGCCTGTCCCCTGCAAGGGGAGGTGGCGCTACACGAAGTGAGCGCCGGCAGGGGTGTTCAGTTACCTAGCTGCGACTTGTTCGGCCACGTAGATTTCAACGCGGCGGTTCTTGTCGCGGCCTTGCTGCGTGTTGTTGTCGGCCACCGGCTCACGCGAACCGCGGCCGTCCGTCACGATGCGGGTGCGTGCCACGCCGCGGCTGACCAGATAGTCGCGGGCCGAATCGGCACGGTCAATGGACAGCGGGTTGTTGATGGCGTCAGAGCCGGTGTTGTCGGTGTGGCCGATGATGGTCACTGTCGTCACCGGGTTCTGGTTCAGGCTGGTGGCGAACTGGTTCAGGATAGGTGCGAAGTTCGGCTTGATGGCGGAACGGCCCACGTCAAAAGAAACGTCGCTGGGGATGTCGAGCTTCAGGCGGTTGTCGGTGGTCTGGCTGACGGCTACGCCGGTACCAACAGTCGCCTTTTCCATCGCAGCTTTCTGGTCCTGCATTTTCTTGGACCAGATATAACCACCGCCGGCACCCACAGCACCGCCCAGAACAGCACCGGTGGCTGCGCCTTTGGATCCGCCGGTCGCTGCGCCCAGCACCGCGCCTGCTACGGCGCCAATACCGGCGCCCTTGGCGGTGCCCTGCTGTGTTTCGCTCATGTTGGCGCAGCCGGAGATGGCCAGCGCGGCCAGCGCCGCACAGGTAATGGATGTGATGGTCAGTTTGTTCATGAAATGCTCCTCGGAAAGTTAATGTAGGTAATCTAGGTATGGGAGTGAAGGAGAGCGGTTGTCGGTCTCACTTCAATCAGCAGCGCATTAAAGCGCGGGTGTGTGAATACTAGGCATGCAAAAAGTGAGCAGTTGTAAGACAAGGGCGCGATATAGGCGAGCCTGCACGCCGTTTGCGGAGACCTTAAACTAGCCGTTTTGTCAATTTCGTGAATTCCGTCACAGCGTTTTTGCTGTCGTACGGCCTCTTCCATCTCACATGTGGCTCCTCCATGAATAAAGTTCAACTCGGCTCCAGCGACCTTCACGTGACCCCCATTTGCCTGGGCACCATGACATTCGGTGAGCAGGTGGATGAGCCCACGTCCCATGCCATCCTGGACCGCTCGCTGGAGCGCGGCGTCAACTTTCTCGACACCGCCGAAATGTATTCAGTGCCGGCGCGCGCCGAGACCTGTGGTTCGACCGAAACCATCATCGGCA
>NZ_JBFUCA010000197.1:0-7307 GCF_056405475.1 Polaromonas sp. P1_G4 | reverse complement strand
CATTGAACGGGCTCTTAGACCCCAGGCTTCACGACGGTGCGCGCTGGCGCGCATCGTCGATTTCCTTTCTGCCAGCAACCACCCTTCGAGGAGACAACATGAACGCATTCAATACAAAAAGATTCGCTATCAAAACCATAGCTGCTTGCGCCCTACTGGCAGGCACTGTGGGCTTTTCCGGCATCGCATCGGCGCAGACCAAGCTGAAATGGGCGCACGTCTACGAAACCTCCGAGGCCTACCACAAGTGGTCGGTCTGGGCAGCCGACGAAATCAAGAAACGCACCAGCGGCCGCTACGAGATTCAGGTGTTCCCGGCTTCCACGCTGGGCAAGGAAAGCGACATCAACCAGGGCCTGCAGCTGGGCACCGTCGACATCATCATCTCGGGCGCATCGTTTGCGGCCCGAAGCTTTCCGCGGATCGGCGTGGCCTACTACCCCTACACCTTCCGCGACCCGGAGCACCTGCTGAAATACGCGAAGAGCGATGTCTTCAAGGAACTGACCGAAGGCTACAAACAGAAGACCGGCGTGCAAACCGTCGCCGTCACCTACTACGGCGCGCGCCACTCCACCAGCAACAAGCCCTTCAAGACCTGTGAAGAGATGAAGGGCCTGAAAATGCGGGTGCCCGACGTGCCGGCCTACATGGCCCTGCCTCGCGCCTGCGGCGCCAACCCGACGCCGATCGCCTTTGCCGAGGTTTACCTGGCGCTGCAAAACGGCACGGTCGATGCACAGGAGAACCCGCTGCCCACCATCGAGGCCAAGAAGTTCTATGAGGTCCAGAAGAACATCATCCTGACCGGCCACATCCTCGATTCGCTGGTCACGCAGATCGGCCCCCACGTCTGGACCAAGCTCAGCGATGCCGACAAGAAAGTCTTCACGGATGTGATGCAGGAAGCGGCCGCCAAAGCCACGGCCGACATCCAGAAGCGGGAAGGCGAGCTGGTGGATGAGTTCAAGAAAAAAGGCATCAACCTGATCACGGTCAACAAGGACGAGTTCCGCGATCACATCGTCAAGGCCGTGGACATGGCGTCAATGGGCTACGACAAGAAGGATTGGGACCGCATCCAGGCCATCAAGTAAGTCTTGCCCATCCGGCCAAGGCTTCCCGCCCTTTCCTCCGTCGGAGGGAAGGGCCTCATTACCCACTACTCCACCATCATGACTTCCATTCCCGACATTGACGCCTTGCCCAAGGTCATGGGCGACGACGGCGAGTTCCACGCCACGGATGAAGCAGTTGACCTGTCCGGCACGCCCGTTGAAGCCTGGGCGGCGCTGTTTTTCTTCTGGGCACTGGGCCTGACGGTTTTCTACCAGTTCTTCACGCGTTATGTAATGAACGATTCCGCCGCCTGGACGGAAGAAATCGCACGCTACCTGCTGATTGCCACGGTATTCGTCGGCGCCGCCATCGGCGTGGCCAAGAACAACCATATCCAGGTCGACTTCTTCTACCGCTTCATGCCCACCTGGCTGGCCCGGGCCATGGCCCTGCTGACCGATGTGCTGCGCATCGCCTTCCTGGGCGCCATGGTCGTGCTGACCTGGCAAATGATGGACAAGATGGGCAACTACAAGATGACCATCATCGACCTGCCGATGAACCTTGTGTACGGCGTCTGCCTGGTGGGGTTTGCGGCCATGGCCGTGCGCTCGATCTGGGTCATGCGCATCCACCTGCAGCGCGGCTACAGCGTGCTGGAACGCCCTGAATCCACGATGGAGGACCGCTGAATGTTGAAGGTTATTTTTCTCTTCCTGATGAGCGGTGGCCTGCCGGTGGCCATGGCCATGGCCGGGGCGTCGCTGGTCTACATCCTGTTCACCAACAGCTCGCCGCCCTTTGTGGTGGTTCACCGCATGGTCAGCGGCATCGACAGCTTTCCGCTGCTGGCCGTGCCGTTCTTCATCCTGGCCGGCAACCTGATGAACAACGCAGGTATCACCAACCGCATCTACAACTACGCACTGGCGCTGGTCGGCTGGATGAAGGGCGGGCTGGGCCACGTCAACGTCGTCGGCTCAGTGGTGTTTGCCGGCATGAGCGGCACCGCCATTGCCGACGCCGCCGGCCTCGGCACCATCGAGATCAAGGCCATGAAGGACCACGGCTACAGCACCGAGTTTGCCGTGGGCGTGACGGCGGCCTCGGCCACGCTGGGCCCCATCATTCCGCCCAGCCTGCCCTTTGTGATCTACGGCATGATGGCCAATGTCAGCGTCGGCGCGCTATTCCTGGCGGRCATCCTGCCGGGGGTCATGATGGCCATCCTGATGATGCTGACAGTGGCCTACTTCGCACACAAGAACGGCTGGGGCGCCGATGTTCCCTTCGCATGGAGCCGCCTGAACAAGGCGCTGGTGGAGACCGCCGTGGTCGTCGGCTGGCCGCTGCTGCTGTGGCTGCTGATCGGCAAACTGAACTTTCCGCCGCAGATCACGGTGGCCGTCGCACTGGCGGCATTGTTTGCGGCCGACAAGGCCTTCAATTTTCAGGCCGTGTTGCCCATCATGACGCCCGTGCTGCTGATAGGTGGCATGACCACCGGCATCTTCACCCCCACGGAAGGCGCGATTGCCGCCTGCGTCTGGGCGCTGATCCTCGGGTTTGCCTGGTACCGCACGCTGACCTTCAAGAGCTTTGTGAAGGTCTGCCTTGATACGGTCGAGACCACCTCCACCGTGCTGTTCATTGTGGCCGCGGCATCGATCTTCGGCTGGATGCTCACCGCCACCGGCGTGACCACCGACATTGCCAAATGGGTGCTGGACTTCACCAAGGAGGCCTGGGTCTTCCTGCTGCTGGCCAATTTGCTGATGCTGTTTGTGGGCTGCTTCCTGGAGCCGACCGCAGCCATCACGATTCTGGTGCCAATCCTGGTGCCGATTGCCACGCAGCTGGGTGTGGACCCGATCCACTTCGGGCTGGTGATGGTGCTCAATTTGATGATCGGCCTGCTGCATCCGCCCATGGGCATGGTGCTGTTTGTGCTGGCCCGCGTGGCCAAACTTTCCGTGGAACGGACCACCATCGCCATCCTGCCCTGGCTGTTCCCGCTGCTGGGCAGCCTGGTCATCATCACCTATTTCCCCAAATTGGTACTCTGGTTGCCGAAGATGTTTTACTGAAAGTGAAACAATCACCCTGAGACGCCTTCGAGGGGGCACCAACTGCGGCCCGGCGAAGCCGGTTCCGCGATGGCCCCCCGATAAACACAGAAGTATTAAATGGCTTTCGTAACAGAACTGATTTCTGTAGAGGATCAACAACTAATTGGGCACGATCAGATGCGAGACCCGATTGGGCGTCCCCTGCGGCCATATAAGTGGACCATTGATCGCGGTCGAGAGATGTTTTTTCTGCAGACTTATCGCGGTGGCGAAGATACTCATCATTTGATGTGGTTCATCTTCGGTGTGAAGGGGGTCAGGTTGTCACTACAACTTAGCTGTAAAACCCACATCAAAGATGGGAAAGAGTTTTACCCTTGGGAATTAGCCCACCCTGTTGATTTCCCGAATGACCTTCAAATGTCCCGTGAAAAAGTGATTGAGGCTATCAAAGAAGCCATAGCCTCCTTCACTAACTGGGGGTCTCCAATTAACCAAGTGACGTTCAGCTTCTAACTTCAAACCAATGACACCGTTTATTCGCCTTCACCCCTCCGATGATGTCCTGATTGCCCGAGCCCAGCTGGTGGGCGGCACCGAGGTCGAAAACATCACCGTACGCGGCCTGATTCCTGCCGGCCACAAGATCGCCACGCGCGCGCTGGCCCTGGGTGAGCCCGTGCGGYGCTACAACCAGATCATCGGTTTTGCCAGCAAACCCATCGCGCCCGGCGAGCACGTGCACACGCACAACCTCAACATGGGCCCCGACAAGGGCGACTTTACGCGCGACTACGCATTCGGCGCCGACGTGAAGCCGGCACCAGCCAGGCGCGAGGCGACTTTCATGGGCATCAAGCGGCCGGACGGCCGTGTCGCCACCCGCAATTACATCGGGATTCTCTCGAGCGTCAACTGCTCAGCCACCGCCGCGCGGGCGATTGCCGACCATTTCTCGCGGCAGAACAACCCTGCAGCGCTGAAAGACTTTCCCAACGTCGACGGCGTGGTGGCGTTGACGCATGGCACCGGCTGCGGCATGGACAGCGACGGCCTGGGCCTGCAGATCCTGCAACGCACGCTGACAGGTTACGCCACGCACCCCAACTTCGCGGGCGTGCTGGTGGTGGGCCTGGGCTGCGAGTCAAACCAGATCAATGCCTGGCTGGCCCACGGCAGCCTGCGCGAAGGTGAAACCCTGCGCGTCTTCAGCATCCAGGACACGGGCGGCACGGCCAAGACGGTGGCCAAGGGCATCGCCATGATCAAGGAAATGCTGCCGCAGGCCAATGCCGTCAAGCGCGAACCGTGCAGCGCCGCGCACATCACCATCGGCCTGCAGTGCGGCGGCTCCGACGGCTATTCGGGCATCAGCGCCAACCCGGCGCTCGGCGCGGCGGTGGACTTGCTGGTGGCCCATGGCGGCACAGYCATCCTCAGCGAAACGCCCGAAATTTACGGCGCCGAACATTTGCTCACGCGGCGCGCCGTTCGCCCCGACATCGCCGAAAAGCTGATCTCGCGCATCAAGTGGTGGGAGCACTACACCCAGATCAACGAGGGGGAGATGAACAACAACCCGTCGCCCGGCAACAAGGCCGGCGGCCTGACCACCATCCTGGAAAAGTCGCTGGGTGCGGTGGCCAAGGGCGGCACCTCCAACCTGGAGGCTGTCTATGAATACGCCGAACCCGTGAAGGACCACGGCTTTGTCTACATGGACACGCCGGGCTACGACCCGGTCAGCGCCACCGGCCAGGTGGCTGGCGGCGCCAACATCATCTGCTTTACCACCGGCCGCGGTTCGGCTTACGGCTGCGCGCCCTCGCCTTCGCTCAAGCTCGCCACCAATTCGGCGCTGTGGCATCGGCAGGAAGAGGACATGGACATCAACTGCGGCGAGATTATCGACAGCGGCGTGACGGTGCAGGAGATGGGACAGCGCATTTTCGAGATGGTGCTGGCCACCGCATCGGGYGAACCGAGCAAGAGCGAAAAGCACGGCTACGGGCAAAACGAATTTGTGCCCTGGCAAGTCGGCGCGGTGATGTAAGGGCTTTTCACATGCAAAAAGTGCTTCAAGCCCAATATCTACGGGCGCAAGCAGCTACTATTTTTATAGCAGCCGGCAGCACGGCCGCCGAAGCGGAAAAAATCGCCGCCAACCTGGTCATGGCCAACCTGAGCGGCCATGACTCGCACGGCATCGGCATGCTTCCGCGCTACGTCGATGCCGTACTCGAAGGTGGCCTGACGCCCAACGCCCAGGTCAAAACCCTGCTCGATACCGGCTCGCTGCTCAGCCTGAACGGCCAGCGCGGTTACGGCCAGTCGATCGGCGAGCAGGCGATGGCGCTCGGCATGGTACGTGCCAAAACCCATGGCAGCTGCATCATGGCGCTGGCCGAGTCCCACCATCTGGGGCGCATCGGCCATTTCGCCGAGATGGCCGTGGCCCAGGGGCTGGTGTCGCTGCACTTCGTGAACGTGATGACGCGGCCGGTCGTCGCTGCCTGGGGCGGCGCGGACGGACGCTACGGCACCAATCCCTGCTGTATTGGCATACCGCTGAAGGACCAGCCGCCCTTCATTCTCGATTTCGCGACCAGCCGCGTGGCCCAAGGCAAGATGCGCGTGGCGCACAACCAGGGCAAATCCGTCCAGCCGGGCCTGCTGATCGACGAACACGGCCAGCCCACCACCAACCCCGGCGTGGTGGTGGTGCCGCAGCCGAACGGTTTTTTTGGCGCGCTCATGCCGTTCGGCGAGCACAAGGGCTACGGCCTGGCGGTGGCGTGCGAGCTGCTGGGCGGCGCGCTTACTGGCGGCGGCACCTGGCACCACCCCACAAGCAGCGCACGTGCGGTCTACAACAGCATGCTCACGATCCTGATTGACCCGGGCAAGCTGGGCACCCAATCGGCCCTGGAAATGGAAGCGCTGGCTTTCGTCGAATGGCTGCGCAAAAGCCCGCCGGCCGACGGTGTGGACGCCGTGCAGATTGCCGGTGAACCGGAACGCCGCGCGCGGCTTGAACGCGAACAGGGTGGCATTGAAATGGACGGCGAAACCTGGCGCGAAATCGTCGCAGCCGGCCAGAAGGTCGGCGTAAATGTGCCGGATTGAACGCTGGACGCTATCAAATCAGTAGCTGCTCGCGCAGTCTCTATAAGGTCCAGCGGCCAAAATGATCCTCAATTTCACCGAAAAACCATGACGCCACCGATTCAAGACCAGGTTGCGCTTGTCACTGGCGCCAACGCCGGCATGGGCCTGGCCACGGCGCGTGCCCTGCTGGCCGCCGGCTACAAAGTAGCGGCCACTGACCTCGGCACCGAACGTGTGGCCGCCGAGCTTGCCGCGTATGGTGACCGTTTGGCCTGCTTCACCATGGACGTGAGCGAGCAGGCCCAGGTGCACGCCGCCTGCGACGCCATTGAAGCGCATTTTGGCCGCATCGACGTCTGCGTCAACAACGCCGGCTTCCTGCAATACGCCAACTGCGAACAGACCACGCCGGAGCTCTGGCACAAGACCCTGCGCATCAACCTCGACGGTGTCTTCTACGTCAGCCAGCGTGTGGCGCCCGGGATGAAGGCACGTGGTTTTGGCCGCATCGTGAACGTATCGTCCTATGGCGCCAAAACCGGGGGGCTGTCGCCGCTGCCAGCCTATGCTGCCAGCAAGGGCGGCGTAATCTCGCTGACCTTCAGCTTTGCCCGCGAATACGCCGCGTTCGGCGTGACCTGCAACGCGCTCGCCCCGACCTTTGTGAAGACCCAGATGCTGACCGGGCAGGTCAGTGCCGAGCGGCAAGCCGAGCTGCGCCAGAAGATACCGGTGGGCCGCTTCTGCGAGCTCGAAGAGTTCGCCCACTGCGTGCTGTTCCTGGCCCACCCGATGAGCGGCTTCATCACCGGCGAGGTGCTGGACCTCAACGGCGGCCTGCAGTTTGACTGAGCGCGCGATGCTGAACACCCGCGCTTTGCCGGAAATCGCCACGCGAGGCATCGGCGTCCCCACTTACTCACGCCGCGGCACTGTGGGCGTAGTGCACCTGGGCCTGGGCGCTTTTCACCGTGCGCACCAGGCACTGGTATTCGATTCCCTGCTGCAGCGTGGTGATGCRCGCTGGGGTGTGCTGGGCGTCGCCATGCGCAGCACCGGGCTGGCCGACGC
>NZ_JBFUCA010000196.1:0-7308 GCF_056405475.1 Polaromonas sp. P1_G4 | reverse complement strand
CCCAGCAAGGGGTCGTCGGGCACCTGTTGCTGAAAGACCAGGCTGCAACTGTTGCAGCGTGCCAGCGCATAAACGCCCGCGTCGGCAGTCCTTGACGCGTGGCCTTCATAGTGCCTTGCAAGATAGGCCTGAACGCCCGCGCCGGCGTACGGCTCCTCGTAAACCACCGAAAGGGAAGCCGACAGGCAGCCAGGACACCGCGTCCTGATCTTGAGGGCTGATTCACGCGGCTGCGTGGCACCCTGACGCTGTTGTGCATGGCGTGGCGCCTGCAGATTTTCCCTGAGCGACGGCGAAGCCGGATCCCCCGGCAGGCGCGGGAATTCAAGTGAGGTGGCGGGCATGTTCATGGGTTGAGTCCGGAATGCCGCAAACGCAGCAGCACCAAACACMTTAGCCGCCAGCGTGCAGGAGCGGGTAACCCTCTGTAAACCACGTATCGGTGCTCTTTGCCGCATACGCGCCCGGTTGGCGTGGCGTTTCAATGCGTGCTACGGCAATGATGTCTGTTCCCGGGCCGGCTCCCGCCTCTGGGAAAACCGTTAGCAGCAGGCGCCGCAGACTGGCGCACTACGCCATGCGGCCCTTGTTTTCGACCACCACGCACCCGGTGATGCGCCACGCTTTGTTGCTTTGCCGTTCGAGGCTGTAAACCGCCAGCCACGAAACACCGCTGGCATCGGCCATTTGCACCCGCTGGATCACCTGGTCGTTCTTGCCGTCGGGTTTCAGAAAGGCGACCGATGCAGGGCGGTACACCACCGGGTAATCGCGGCGCACCATCGCCATGAACCCCTGGGGTGTTCCGACGGCCTTCTGCACATTGGGGGCCGCAAAAGAAAACGCCTTGGCTGCGTCATCCTTTGCGAAGGCCGCCAACTGGGCCTGCACCACGGTGCGCACCGTCTTCTCGTCAGCCGCGGTAAAGGGCGCTGCACTTGCCGGCACTGCCGTGCATACCAGCAACAGCGCCGCGCTGCCGGCAGCGAGCAGGCCGGCCATGCAGTTCAGCACACGGTTCAAACGGATCAGGCGGGCAGTCATAAGGTCAATCTTTCCTGGATTCGATGGCCACTGTGGCTAAAGGTGATGAAGGTACGCAAGTGGCGCGCCAACGGATGCCTCCCCTCAAATCAGCCGGCCGTGCGCCAGCACCACGACGCCGCCGCTGACAAGCATCTCACCGGCTGCATTGGCCTCTACCGTGATGCGGCTGGGGCGCCCGGCAAAACGCCCCTGCTTGAGCGTGATGACTTCGTCCACCTTCGCCGCGCCGTGGCGCAGCAGGTAGGCGCCTGCCGGCCCGGCGGCGCTTCCGGTGGCAATGTCTTCCACCAGCCCGGCGTTGTCCCAGGTGCGACCTTCGCGCGCCGACACGTCCAGCACGTAGGCGAATTTGGCGCCCACGGTGGCCAGCAGCGCCTCAAAGTCAGGGTGCACAATTTTTGCGCGCTCCAGGCCGCCGACCACGGGCACCAGCAGATAGGGCAGGCCGGTAGACACCACCTGCAGCGGAAAACGCACATCCAGCTGCGCCGGGCCCAGCCCGAATGCCGCGAGAAATGGCAGGCTGTCAGCGTGACTGAGGGCAGCCTCGAAGCGGGCCACGCCCTGGTTCATGCTGGCGTCATAAGTGCCCGGTGTGCCTTCTTTGCGTGTGGTGTTGATGGCAACTGCCCGTGTGCCGAGCATCAGCGTCCAGCCGGCAGAAGGGTGATGCCCCGCATGCAGGTGATGCAGCAAACCTGCTGCGCCCAGCAGGGGGTGGCCGGCGAAGTCAAGCTCTTCTTCCATCGTGAAAATGCGTGCTTCGAAGCGGTTCCCGGGACCGTCAGGCGTGAGGAAAATGCTCTCGAACTGCCGCATCTCGATGGTCAGGCGCTGCATCTGGCGCGCCGGCAAGGGGCTTTCAGGCAGGAACACCGAAAGGCCGTTGCCGGCCAGCGCTTCGTGGGTGAACACGTCCACCTGGTAGTACTGCAGCCCCGACAAGGGCGGCATGGTTGTCATCGCTGTCATGTGGCAATTCTCCTGCGGGGAATTATCGCGGTGCAGGTCATTGCGGCGGCATCCCGGCGTGCGGACTGCCGTTTCTCCGTTTCTGCTCAGGCGATCCGGCGGGCTTGCGCCGCCAGGGTGCCTGTGCGGTTTAAATCCCGAGCAGCTTCTTCGCGCTGCCCAGCGCTTTCATGGAGTCGTCGTGCTTGCCTTCCTTGTGAAACTTTTCGCCATCGGCGCGAAGCTCTTTCACTTTGGTCATGTCGGCGGGCGAGAGCTTGGGGTTGGTGGAGAGCTTGGCGTCAATCGCCTTCATCTCGTTGGGGCAGTTATGGGCAAACGCCAGGGACGAAGTGGCCAGGGCGACGGCGGCAATGATGAGTTTCATGTGATCTCCAACCTGCGTCAGAAAATGCTGACGCCAGATGCTAGCAAAGCCTCTGCTGTGGCACAAGCCGCAGTGACACTAGCTTGTCTGGCCGATTTGCAGCTTGGTGGCGTCGATGAATTGGTATTCCGGGATGTCCAGGTTGGTCGGCGCCGGTACGTTCTTCACCACGCGGCCGGCAAGATCAAACCGGGAGCCGTGGCAGGGGCAAAAAAATCCACCGGGCGCATGAAGCTCGGCATTCAGCGCGCTGTCGTCCAGGCGCAGGGTCGGTGAGCAGCCCAGGTGTGTGCACACCCCCACCGCCACCAGGATTTCGGGGCGCTCGGAGCGGGTCGCGTTGGCGCACGATTTCGGTTGTTCGGATCGCCTGGACTGCGGGTCCGCCAATGCCGGATTGGGCTGCTGCAGCGCGCGCACCATCTCCTCGCCGCGGCGCATCAACCAGACCGGTTTTCCGCGCCAGGCGACAGTGCGCAGCTCGCCTGTCGCCAGTGCGGAAATATCGACAAGCACCGGGCCGCCCTGGGCGCGCGCCACTTCAGAGGGTGCAAGGCTGGCGGCGAAGGGGTAGGCCGCAGCCAGCAGGCCGGCGCCGGCAGCGATGCCGGTTGCTGCCGCCAGCAGGCGTCGCCGCTCGGCGTCCGGCAGGGTCCCGTCGTCTATCGCGTGGATCAGTTCGGTGACGTTACGCATGATCTGACTTGAAAAATTCGATGAAGGCAGGCAGTCCCGGTGTGCTTACGGCCCGGTTTTATCGGCGCCCGCGCCCCAGAGGAACACCTCTCTGGAGGGTTTGCCTGCCTTCACGTCCACCTTCCTGCGCTGGGTCTGGCCGGCCAGCGTGGCCTCCACGGCATAACTGCCCGGTGCCAGCCGGGCCAGCAGAAAGGGGCCCTCCGATGTGGCCTGAAGCACTTCATTTCCCCGGGCATCGAGCACCCGCACCTTCACGTCGGCCGCGAAGTCGGCACGCTGCTTGTCCTTGATGGCAAATTCGAGTGTCAGCGGCCATTGCCCGCTGGCATTGCGGATCGCTGCGGATTCGTCGGCGCCGATGCCGCCGCTCAGGTATTCAACCGGGCCGCTGGTACGCACCGGCGGCAAGGGGCCGCTTGCCTGGGCCAGCGCGCCGCCCGCCATGAGCGCACCGAGGACGGCCGAGGCGGCCTTGTGGGTCAGGGTTTTCATTTCAGCATGCTCCTTCTGCAACGATGGGCAGCAAATCGGCGCAGTGTGCTGCCTGACACTGTGTTCATGCGGCCTGCCGATCTGCGCGAAGGCCTGGCCAGCTGCCTTGTCATCACACCGTAGCAGGCTTTGTGCGCCAGGTGTTCAGCGCTGCCGGAAACCATTGTTCGCGGGTCAGCTTAGGCCGGTCTTAAAATCCCGGCTGGTGTGCCTTGCAGCTTCAAGCCCGCGGCATTCAATCGTCATCTGCTTCCTCAACCACCTGGACCCGTCACCCATGCCCCTCGAAGTCATTGAAGCCCAGACGGGCGACAAGCCCGTCGCCACCGTTCTCATCATGCACGGCCTCGGGGCCGACGGCCGGGACTTCCTGCCGATTGCCGAACAGATGGACCTGTCCAGCGTGGGAGATGTGCGTTTCCTGTTTCCGAGTGCGCCCAGCATTCCGGTCACCATCAACGGCGGCTACGTCATGCCGGCCTGGTACGACCTGCTGGGCGCCGACCTGGTGAGCCGGCAGGACGAGGCCGGGCTGCGCAAGTCGCAAGGCGACATTGAGGCATTGATCGCCCGGGAAAAGTCGCGCGGCATCCCTGCCAGCCGCATTGTGGTGGCGGGCTTTTCGCAGGGCTGTGCCATGGCGCTCATGACGGGCCTGCGCCACGGCGAACGGCTGGCCGGCATTGCGGGCCTGTCGGGTTACCTGCCGCTGGCCGACAAGACGGCCGCCGAGCGCAGCGCCGTCAACCAGGATGTACCCATTTTTCTGGCGCATGGCACGCGCGACGGTGTGGTGGTGCTGCCGCGCGCCACCGCCACGCGCGATGCGCTCAGCGCCATGGGCTACACGGTCGAGTGGCACGAGTACATGATGGAGCACTCGGTGTGCCCGCAGGAAATCACCGACCTGGAGCAGTGGTTGCGCCGGGTTCTGGCCTGACGGGATTTTAAGTAAAACTGGCTGTAGCCCTTACAAAACGGGCGCAAGCAGCTATTAAAAGAATAGCGATCCGGGCAAGACCAGGACGTTGTTCAGGCCGCCGCTGTTTTCGTCACGGCCGTCCGCGCCATCCGCCGCACGCGCCACAGCAGGAAAAACGCGATGCTGAAGTTCAGCAGGTTCCACGCGATGCCGTTGAGGAATGCGGCATGGTAGGAACCGGTTAGGTCAAACACCTTGCCTGACATCCAGCCGCCCAGCGCCATGCCCAGCAAGGATGCCATGATCACCGTGCCCACGCGCGCGCCGGCCTCGGCGGGCTCGAAGTATTCGCGCACGATGATGGCGTAAGCCGGTACGAGGCCGCCCTGGAACAGGCCGAACAGCGCGGCGATGACGTAAAGCGATACCAGTCCGTCAAAGGGCAAAAACAGCAGCAGCGCGATGCCTTGCAGCACCGAGCCCAGCATCAGCGTGCGCAGCCCGCCGATACGGTCGCAGATCGCGCCCGACACCAAGCGGCTCACCACACCGCAGGCCAGCATCAGCGACAGCATTTCAGCACCGCGCGCCGCGCCATAGCCCAGGTCGGTGCAGTACGACACGATGTGCACTTGCGGCATGGCCATGGCCACGCAGCAGGCCACGCTGGCCACGCACAGCAGCATTTGCGCCGAGCCCGGCGTCAAGCCAAAGGGCATGCTGCTGGTGGTGGCGGCGATACCGCTGTTGCCTACCGCGGACGCCACGGCCACCGGCGGGCGCTTGCGCATCAGCAGGGCCAGCGCCGTCATGGTGACGAAGCTGAAAAGGCCGAGCCACAGATAGGTCTGGCGCCAGCCCACGGCCTCGACAAAATGCTGAACGATGGGCGGCCAGATCGCGCCGCCCAGGTAGTTGCCACTGGCGCACACCGCCACGGCAAAACCGCGGCGCCGTACAAACCAGAGCGAGGTGTCGGCCAGCAGCGGCGCAAAGGTGGCGGCAGAGCCGAGAAAGCCGATCAGCAGGCCGTGGGCCAGCGAGAACATCCAGATGTTGCCGGCCATGGCGGCCAGGGCAAAACCCAGGCCCAGTCCCACTGCGCCAACCAGCAAGGGAACCATGACGCCAAAGCGGTCGGCCAGCCGCCCCATCAGAACGCCGCCAACACCGAAGCCGATCATGAGCGCGGTATACGGCAGGGAGGCATCGGCCCGCGTCACGCTGAATTCAGCCTGCACTGCGGGCAGCACCACGGCCACCACATACATGCCGCAGGCGCCGACGGTCATCAGCGCCAGCGTGACCATGAGCCGCATCACGGCGTAGCGTGAGTCGATGAGGAGGGAGGAGTCTTGCGCGGCGGTTGCGGGGCTTGGGGGCGTGACGGGAGGGCTCATCAGGCAAGCGTACACCAGCAGCTGCCCCGCTGCGCTGTTGATGGCCCGGCCGGAGCTGGCGCGTTACAGCGGGGAAGGGCGCGTGGCTTCGTAACCGACGGCGGAATTGCTGTCGCTTGGCTGGCCCAGTTCCTGGTCGCGGATGCGGAAAAGGCGTTCCAGGTCTTTCATGGCGTCTGCGTCAGCTGCGGAGACCGGGGCCGGCCGTGCCACCGGTGCTGCGGGCTGGGCCGGCAGGCTGGCGGCTACAACGGGGGCGGCTGGTACGGGCGCTGCAGAGGCTGTTGCCGCCGCGGGAAGAGGGGCCAGGGAAGCCAGGGGCGCGCTGCGTGGCGGGCGAACCGATGCGCCGGCAGGCGGCCGGACGGGATCGGCCCAATATGACTTGTCGGGCATGGTCGGGTTGGGGCAGGTCTCCGCCACTTCCAGTTGCCAGGAAATGCCATGCAGCCATTGGGCCGCCCCGGGTTCAAAGCGCGTGATTTCTTCCATCAGGGCGTTCTGGAAGGCGAAAGCGTACTTCATCAGACGGTCGTCCCAATGCCGCACAACGAGGCGTACATACATGCCAGGGCCGCGGCTGCGGCTGGACACCAGCAGCATCTGGCAATCGATCCAGGGCAAGGGAATACCGTATTTACGCATGGCATCGCGCAGCAACACCTGCACCAGGTGGCGGCGCGTGGCGTTGTCCGAGCCGTCTTCAATGGTGAGGGGGTTGTCCCGGCTGGACGTGCCCGTGCGTTTGGGCGACGCTGCGGGGGTTGAACCGCCGAAAAGGCTGGCTAGCAGTTTTTTCATTTTTTGATCAAGCTCTACGCTGCCTCAGGCTAAAAGACCGCAAAACCGTTTAGTTTGGCGGAAATTGAAGGGTAAAACAGCCGTGTTACGGAATGTTTTTTATCGTCGTCCAGCTTGTCTGACAAGTCAAGGGAGTTCTGCACCCTGGCGCTCCGGCGTCGCTCGCTTTCCACATCCCGGGCGCCAAACTGTGGATTTCTGCCCGGAAAATGCGGTGTATGACTTAAATCCGGCCGGCCTGCACGGGCCCCGAGCCAGACCCCACCCGGGCTGTGCTGGCAAGCCCGGATGCGCCAGCGCAAAGCGCCGTGCTGTGATAACTTCCACGCCAATTCAAGATTCTGGGGGAATGACGATATGACCAAGTTGCAGGCGCCTGCGGGCGCGCTACAGGACCGCCTGAAAGCGCTCACCCCGGCCCGGCTCAAGGGCATGCGCCGCGGTGTCGAGAAGGAAAGCCTGCGCGCCAAACCCGGCGGCGGCCTGGCCCTCACGCCGCATCCCGCGGCCCTGGGCTCGGCCCTCACGCATCCGGGCATCACCACGGACTTCAGCGAATCGCAGGTTGAGCTGGTCACCGGCGCCCACCCCAGCCCTGAAGCCACGCT
>NZ_JBFUCA010000195.1:0-7316 GCF_056405475.1 Polaromonas sp. P1_G4 | reverse complement strand
GGACTGGCTACCGGCTATGGGTCGCCCAGCGAGCGGGTCGGCGGCCTGCGCATGCAGGCCAACCTGGTGCGCAGCAACAGCACGCAGGGCGGCGAAGCCACTGGCCTCTGGCTGGATGCCGCGTGGCGCACCGAACGCTGGCGTACCACAGCCGGTGTTTTCCGCTTTGAACCCAATTTGCGCTGGGGCACCACGGTCCTCGCCAGCGACCTGCAAGGCGTCTACTGGCAGGCCGACACCTCCACCCGGCAGTGGCAAGCCGGGTATGCGGTCGAGCTGAGTGACAGCGTGAGCCGTGCCGGCGCAGGCAGCGGTGCGTCGGGACGCAGTGCCTTCATCAACGTCAACGGCCGCTACCTGCTCGATTCGCGCAACTCGGTGGGCGCGGCCCTGAGCTTTCGTACCATCACCAGCCCCGGCCAGTCGGCGCAGCTGTCCTGGAGCCGCGCCAGCGACTGGGGCCAGACACAATGGCGCGCCGACCTGGCCAATGCATCCGGCGTCCGGACAACCCGGCTCGGGGTAGACCAAAGCTGGCCGGTTGTCTTGCCGGCCACTTTCGGCACCTCGCTGGCATGGGAGCGGATGAGCGGCAATGTCAGCCCCACCACAGGCCTGATCTGGGGCATTCTTGGCACCCTGTCGCCGTGGTCGCAATGGTCGCTGGATGGGTCGGTGCGGGGTGCACGCCGCAGCGACGGCGGCGAGTCGGTCAATGCCAATGTCGGCGTGAGCTGGCAACCTTATGGCGGCTGGTCGCTCACCCTTCGTTACACCGAGTCACGCGGGCAGGAACCGCTTCCGGCACTGGTGGTCTCGGCCCTGACGGCAGCAACGCAGCAGGCCATTGCAACCACCCAGACCAACCGCAGCATCCAGCTGCTGCTGCGCTACGAAGACCGGGCCGGCACCTCCACAGCACCGCTAGGCGGCCTGCCCGGAACCGGCTCCGGCGGGCTGACAGGCACGGTGTTTTTCGACGCAGACAGCAATGGCCGCAGGGAAGCGTCCGAAGGTGGCGTGCCTGGTGTCACCGTCATCCTCGACCGGCGCTACGTGACACGAACCGACAGCCAGGGCCGCTACGAGTTTCCCTACGTGGCGGCCGGAGATCATTTGATTGAAATTTCTCCGGACAACGTTCCCTTGCCCTGGAGCCCGGTTCTTCGCGATCCTGCGAAGACGGTCATTTTGGTACGCCAAACCAATTCGCTCGACTTCGCCGTGCAGCGCGAACGCTGAAAACACCGCCTCCGCTCCACGGAGAGCCCGTGTGAGTTGATGGCTGCGTCAAAACTCAGAACGTCTGAGCTCGGGGCCGCGGCAGCCCTCGGAAAACTCAAAAATTGACAAATCGATGGGTTCGCTCGGCAATAATTTGATGAAACAATCAAAAACAAGCTGAAATTTGCTGAAAAACCGAATAAACCGGTAAATAAGTCACACATTTGCTGGCATTAATGTCTTGCATCACTTTTATCAATTTAGTTACTATTGAGGCGTACTTAATCACTTCACAGGTTCAGCTCCGTGTCCTCCTGCAGCACCTACCCAATGTCTTTCAGCCGCCTCATGGCGCTGTCGGCGCTGCTGGTGGCCATGTTCTGCATACCGCAGAGTTCACGAGCTGGCGAGATGCTGAGTGTTGACAAACCCCAGGCCAGCACAAAGCTGGATTTCGCCATCGTCATTCCGGCTGTGCTTCGTATCCTGGAAAACAGCCACCCGGCAGCCCTGCTTTCTGCCGACACCACGGGATCCCTCATTTCCGCCACACAGCGCATGGTGCTGGTATCGACCCTGGGCAAGGGCTTCTGCATGGATTTGCAGCTCAACCAGCAGCAAGTAGCGGGCTGGCAGCTGAACGTCAGCGGCAGCGCGGGCACACGCGTCGAGGCAGCCGACGGCGGCTACCGGGTTTGTGCACTGCGTCCCGGCCGTTTTGAATTGGCACTGCAACACGCCTTCAGCCTGAAGGAACGCAAACCCGGCGCAGACGCCTTGGCCTCCAACTTCAGCTGGCCCGTCAGTGTGAGCCTGGTCACCCCCTGACCAGATTGCGTAAAACCCCCGGCCGCCAGGAAGGCTAACGGCCCAGCCATTGCACCAGCTGGCGCGTCACCTCGGGGCGGCCCAGCAATTCCATGTGATTCATGCCTTGTGCCACCCACTGGTTTTCCGGCGCAAACGCCAGCGTGCGGGCCGCCTCTTCATGCAGGCCCAGGGCGCTTTCCAGCGACACCAGCCCATCGCCCACCATCTTGCGCGCCAGTGCCTCCCTGACCGGAACCAGGGGGCCGCGGCCGGCTGAAAGCGTGGTGGCGGCGACCGCATAACAATCCACGCCCGCGGGCAGGGGCACGACCTCCCGCACGTCTGGGCCACGTTCAAAACGCCCCGCCTGCCGCCAGTCGGCTTCCAGCACGTTGCCGTGGCGCAAGTCAGTGATGCCGGCACTGCGCACCTGGCCGATCCTGGCAAAGGGCCGTGTCACCAGGTTGCTGCCCAGCACGCCGTCGACCCAGCTGCCCAACCGCTCCAGCGGCGCGCCGTGATGGGGTGTTCCCAAAAATACCATGGCCTTGAGCTGCTGCAGCCAGCTGTGGCCCGTCTGGGCTGCGTGGTGRCAGGCGCTGCGCGCAACCAGGCCGCCCATGCTGTGCACCAGCAGCGTCACGTCCTGCGCCGGTTGCGGCCAGGCTTTGACCAGTTGCTGCAACAGGCCGGCCAATTGCTCGCCGTTGGCCGAGGTATGCAGCCCCGTGTTGTAGTGCAGGTACACCGGCGTGTAACCCAGCTCGCGCGCAAGCTGGCCGCCATGGCCCTGCGGCAGCGCGCTGTTGCCGCACCACTGCAGGTCATTCATGCACAGCCCGTGAACCATCACCAGGATTTTTCCCGTCGCTTGCGGCAGCCGCGCGGCCAGCGCCTGTGGGTCCAGCACCAGCGGCTGGCCTTCATGGCGCAAGCTCATGCGGATCGCCAACGGATTGGCGGTGTCCAGCAGCAGGTCACCCAGCACGCCGTTCAGGGCCGAAAGCATGGCCTCGCGCTGCGGTGAAGAAGCCTGCGCGCCGGCCAGCGGCGCTGCGCGCGACAACACCGCATTGGCCGCCCCGCCTGCCAGCCGCGTGACGCCCCTGATGCTGCCGTAGACCCAGCCCGTGATGCCGGAAGGCCTGACGCCGCTGCTTCCCGGCGCGCTGTCGACGAACCTTGAACCCAGCAGGCCAAACGGTGCGGCCACGGCTTTGTACACATTGCCCTGCACGGTTTCTGCCAGTCCCGTGACGCCCAACGTTGCCTGCGTGGCAAGCTGGGCCAGCCCCTGGATGTCGGAAACATGCAGCCAGGTGGGCAACAGCTTCGATGAAGAAGTGGAAGTGCCTGCTACGGTGTCTGTCGGGCCTGGTGTGCGCATGCCACGATTGTGGGGGCAAGAGCGTGCGCGCGCCAGCGATACCGCATGGCGGGCGTTTTGTAAGTAAAAATGCCGGCTGGCCTTTATGGGCGGGCGCAAGCAGCTACCAATTTAATAGCACGTCCGTGAGAACCCTTATCACCGGCAGAATCCTGCCAGCCCTTCAGCGCCTTACTTGCAAAGGTGCAGCAACTCCGTCGGTGCAGCCGTTTCAACACCCACGGGGTTGGGTGTAACCACCGGCACAGGCTCGGGCGCGCCCGGGTTCAGCACGTTGTGGATGCGCGCCGCAAGCGCAAAGCGTGGATACGCGGCGTCGCCCACCGTATTGCTGCCGTTGGCCAGCAACACCACGTCATAGCCGCTACCGTAGCCCGCATCGACCGATGCAAAACTGACCGTCTGCCCGCCGGCACCATAACTGCCTGGCCCGCCCAGCGCGGTCAGGCCCATGCCGATGGGCGCAGATTCTCCGTCGGCCAGGCGCGCCGGTGTGCGCATCAGCACAAGGCTGTCGGCCGACACGATGGCGCCGCTTCTCAGTGCGCCGTTCCATCGCACCATGTCGGACGCGGTGGACACCACGCCGCCTGTCGCGTCGAAGCCCGAGTTGAGGTCGGGGCACACCAGCCATCGGTCACCCGGCTTCACGCGGTAGTAGCCGCGCGCAGCCTCAGGCCGCGGCTGCGGCCCCAGCAGATAGGAAGCCGACATGCCTGCAAGCTGGAACAGCAGCTGCGTGAAGGCCGTCTCCAGCGGTTGCCCGCTGGCGCGCTCGATCACGCGGCCCAGCAGGATATAGCCGGCATTCGAATAGTCGTAGGCCGTGCCCGGCGGTGCATAGAGACCGCGCGCATTGAGGTTGGCAAAAAACGTCTCCCTGGGAATGGGCGGCTCCTGCAGCACGGCCGGCACGCTGCCCACCAGCAGGTCATCGGGGTCTTTTTTGGCACCAGGAATGCCGGCCACCATCTGCATGACCTGGGCGATGGTGGGGTCCGGCCGGTAACGCAGCTCGGGGATCCAGTGCGACAGCGGGTCGGCCAGCGAGATTTTTTTCTGTTCCTGCAGCTTCAGCAATGCCGCCGCAGTGAGCTGCTTGGTGACCGAGCCGATCTTCACCGGCGTGGAGGACGTCATGGGCACGCCGGCACGCAGGTCGGCCGCGCCATAGCCGCGTGCATAGAGCACCGTGCCGGCCTTGCCCACCGCCAGTTGAAGGCCTGGCAACACACCCGGAACATATTCGGCGACCAGCGCGTCGATTTGCCCAGCCACCGCGGGCGGTATCGCCGGCCGCTCAACCTGGGCCTGCGACGCGCAGGCACCCAGTGCCAGACAGCAGGCCGCCACTCTGTGGGCCAGCGGACGCTTTGAAAATCCCTCGACAGGATGGCAGGTGTGCATCTGTGTATCCCTCCATGGTTGGACCTGGGCCCGTTATGGCGTTATCAGGCCCTAGCTTACTTCTGTTGGAGGACTACTTCCGCTGGAAGCGGTTTTGCAGAAAAACCGGTACGTCCATTGCCCGTGAAACATGACGGCCTGCTTTCGCTACGGCTGGACGCTGAACGATGGGAGGCGGGTCAATTCCAGCTGTGCGGACATCTTCGGATTTCGGCAAGACAGGGATCGCATCAGCAGCATGCGCATCGTTGACGACACCCATCCCCTGCTGCGCCAGGAGGTGGGTGACAAATACGCGCCTGATTCCGCCTGGGGCCTGTTAACGAGCCCTAGTGCAGGGTCGTTTGTTCCTGGCAATAGTCAAACAGGCCCTCTAGCTCACTGGATTTGTCGAACACCGCATCGGCCCCGAGTTCGGCGGCGCGCCTGCGGATTTCATCCGTCGCATAGTTGCTCAGGACAACCACCTTCTGGTAGGGCTCACGGTTGCGGCAGCCTGCGAGAACGCCCAGCCCGCTGCCTTCTTTCAGGAAAAGATCCACGATGGCCAGATGCCACTCGCCGTCGTGAAGTTTCAGCCAGCGGGTGGCCTCGGTCTGGGTGGCGCCGTGGCCCGTTACCTGGACAGCGGCAATCTCCTTGAGCGCCTCTATCAGGTTCTCAAGAACGATTTCGTTGTCTTCTACCAGGTAAGTAATTAGTGCCATACAACCCACTTTAGGCTTTGGCCTACGGGAAACTGCCATCCGTTGACGCGCATCCGGGTAGGACAGAGGGACGCACGGCCCACAGGACGGTCAGAGCCTGACAGGGCAGACTAGAAGTGCTCGTGCGGCGCCAGGTAGCGCCATTGGCCGACCGGCAGGTGGCCCAGATTGACATTGCCGATGCGCACGCGCTTCAGGCCGGTAACAAAGAGGCCCACCTGCTCGCACATGCGGCGAATCTGGCGCTTTTTGCCTTCCTTGAGCACAAAACGCAGCTGCTCGGGGTTTTGCCATGACACCTTTGCGGGCTTGAGTGCCTGGCCATCCAGGCTCAGGCCGTGATTCAGCAGCGCCAGCTTTTCACGCGGGAACAAAGCCTGCACGTTGGCCGTTTCGTCCCCTTTTTCGGTTCTGTAGCTGACGCGCACCAGATACTCTTTTTCGATCTCCGAGTCTTCGCCGATGAGCTGGCGCGCCACGCGGCCGTCCTGCGTCAGCACCAGCAACCCGATGGAGTCAATGTCCAGCCGCCCGGCCGGCGCCAGGCCGCGCAACTGCTCATGGCCCCAGCGCATGCGGCTGTTGCATTCGCGCCAGCGGTTTTGCGGCTGCACCAGCACCACGGCCGGCTCATGCCCGTCTTCGGCCTGGCCGCTGACATAACCGACCGGCTTGTTGATCAGGATGGTGACCTGCTGGCGCTGCTGCTGCTCGGCCTGGCGGTCAATCTCGATGCGTGCATCCACGGCCACCGGTTGCCCCATGACGGCCGGTGCACCGTTCACACGCACCCAGCCGCGGGCGATCCAGTCATCGGCCTCCCGGCGCGAGCACAAGCCCAGCTCGGCCATGCGCTTGTTCAGCCGCATGGTGGGGGCCGGTGCGCCTGGTGCGGGTGCCGGGGCGGCGGTTTTCGGAATTCGCACGGCCGCACCCACGGGTTTCGGAGCCGGGCCGGGTTTGAGAGGTTCTGTCATTTGCTATATATTTTATAGCTGCTTGCGCGCGTCAATCGTGGTCTGCAGCCATATTTGTCATTCAATACGGGCGGAAAGCGCCGTCAGGCCACCCAAAGGCGATAACCCACAGCCGTTTCCGTGAGCAAGTGTTTGGGCTGCGCCGGATCGGCCTCAAGCTTCTGGCGCAGGTGGCCCATGTAGATGCGCAGGTAGTGATTTTGCCCGGCATGGGCGGGGCCCCACACCTCGCGCAATAGCTGGCGGTGGGTCAGCACCCGCCCGGCGTTGGTCATCAACACGGTGAGCAGGCGGTATTCAATAGGCGTGAGGTGCACCTCCACACCGCCGCGGCGCACCAGCCGCGCCTGGCGGTCCACCACCACATCGCCAAAGGTAAAAAGCGGCTCGTCAGGCGTTCCGTCAGCACTGGCAGCGCGCGGGCGGCGCAGGTTGGCACGCACACGGGCCAGCAGCTCGCCCACGCCGAAGGGCTTGGTCAGGTAGTCGTCGGCGCCGGCGTCCAGCGCGGCAATTTTGTCGGCCTCGTCGGCGCGCGCCGACAGCACCACAAWCGGCACGGCCGACCAGCCGCGCACGTCGCGAATCACCTCCAGCCCGTCGCCGTCGGGCAAGCCCAGGTCCAACACCAGCAGGTCGGGCTTGCGGGTGCCGGCCTCGGTCAGCCCGCGCTTGCCGGTGTCCGCCTCGAAGACCTGCCAGCCTTCGGCTTCCAGCGCCGCGCGCACAAAGCGGCGTATCTGCGGCTCGTCTTCAATCACAACGGCAACGGGTGCGGGGTGGGACATGGGTAAAGAAGAAGAA
>NZ_JBFUCA010000194.1:0-7358 GCF_056405475.1 Polaromonas sp. P1_G4 | reverse complement strand
ATGTTGCCGTTGCCGCCGCCGCGGTTGTCCACGACCACCGAGGTTTGCAGAATCCTGCCCAAGGGCTCGGCCAGCATGCGCGCCGCAATGTCGGTGGTGCCACCGGCCGCCGTGGGAACAATGAGTGTGATGGGTTTGCCGGCGAGCTGTGCACGCACCGGGTTGAGCCAGGCGGCCGTGCTCAGGCTGGCGACGGCCATGAGGGTTCTGCGGGAAATAAGGGTCATGGTTGTCTCCGGATAGTTTTTTTCGGGGAAGGGTGACTCAGGCCGGACAATGCCCGACCAGGTTTTGGCTGAAGGGCGGTGGATCAGTCGATGCGGGCGCCAGAGTCCTTGACGATCTTGTTCCAGCGCGGCAGGTCGCCCTGGATCAACGCAGCAAACTGCGCTGGGCTGGCGGTCATTACGTCGCAGCCTTGTACCGCGAGCTTGTCTGCCACGTCCCTGCTGGCCAGGGTTTTTTCAAGGGCGGCCTGCAGCTTGACGATGACTTCCCTGGGCGTACCGGCGGGCGCCAACAGCCCATACCATGGTGTCGAGCCGAAGCCTGGCAGGGTTTCGCCAATCGTCGGCGCATTTGGCAAGGAGGCCAGACGCTTTTCGTTCACTACGCCAAGCACCTTGATTTTTCCGGACTGCAGGAAGGGCAGCGCCGACGGCAGGCTCTGTACCGACACCGGAATCTGTCCGCCGGCAACATCGGTGGCTGCGGCAGCCGAAGCCTTGTAGGGAACGTGCAGCATGTCCACGCCGGCCGCCCGCTTGAACATTTCGCCGATCAGGTGGTTCAGCGTGCCGTTGCCGGCCGAGGCATAGCTGATCTGACCGGGGCTGGCTTTTGCCTGGGCAATCAGCTCGACCACCGAATTGGCGGGAAAGGCCGAGTTGGCAACCAGCACATAGCCGGCGTTGGCCACCAGGCCGACCGGCTCGAAATCCTTCACGGGGTCGAAACCGGTGCTTTTGTAGATGGCGGGATTGATGACGTGCGCGCTGTTGGTCGTCAGCAGCAGGGTGTAGCCATCGGGCCTGGCTTTGGCCACCTGGGCGGTGCCGACATTACCGCCCGCGCCGGGCCGGTTATCAACCAGAAAGGTCTGGCCCATGATTTCGCCGAGCTTTTGGGACACGATGCGCGCAATGGCATCGTTGGCTCCGCCCGCCGCCTGCGGCACGATGACGGTGACCGGGCGGCCGGGATAGGCCTGCTGCGCCGCGGCAGGCAGCACTGCCAGACCGGTCATCGCCCCTGCCAGGATGGCGAGATGGTGGAAGAAATTACGTTTTCTCATGTCGTTGTCTCCGGTTGTAGTTTTGGGATGCTGTTTCAGGCGGGTTCGCAAATCTCTATCAAATTCCGGTCGGGGTCGCGCACATAGACCGAGCGGATTTTTTGTGTGGCGCCGGTACGCAGCACGGGGCCTTCAATGATTGGACAACGCTCCCGCTCGAGGCGGATGATCACTTCGGCAAGGGGAATGTTGGCCAGAAAGCACAGGTCCAGGGCGCCCGGCACTGGCAGGTGGGCCTTGGGTTCGAACTCATTGCCTTTGACGTGCAGGTTGATTTTTTGCTGGCCGAACTTGAAGGCCTTGCGCTCTACCGGTGGTGTGCCGCCGATAAAAGTTTCCAGCGTCATACCCAGCACGCGGGTGTAGAAATCCACGCAGGCTTTTTCGTCCGCCGTGGTCAGCACCAAATGGTCCAGCTGCCGAATCATGCCGATGCCGCCCTCAGTTCAGCCACATAAGGCGGCGGCGCATGCAAGTCGGTGATGCGGCCCGCCTTGGCCACTTGTCCGGGCACGTCATGGCCGACAATGCCGGGCATTTGCCGCGCCACGGCCAGCAGCTTTTCAAGGTCCATGCCGGTGTCGTAGCCCATGGCATCCAGCATGTGCACCGCATCTTCGCTGCTGATGTTGCCGCTGGCGCCGGGCGCATAAGGGCAGCCACCCAGGCCACCCAGCGAGCCGTCAAAGCGCGTGATGCCGCCCTGCACGGCCGCCAGCACATTGGCCAGGCCCATGCCGCGCGTGTTATGAAAGTGCAGGGTCAGTTGTAGGCCTTCAAAACGTTGCTGCAAAACTTTCACCATGCGGCTGACTTGCGCCGGGTGGGCCATGCCGGTGGTGTCGCAGATCGTGACGCCGCGCACGCGGTCTGCGCCGAAGGCGGCGAAGCGATCGCTCCAGCGCAGCACTTCGTCCTCGATCACTTCGCCTTCCATCGGGCAGCCGAAGCAGCACGACAGCGAAATGTTGATGGGCGTGCGGCCGTCGACATGGCGAATGACATCAGAGAGCGCGGCAAAGCTTTTCTCGCGGGGCATGCGCAGGTTGGCCAGGTTGTGGGTTTCCGACACCGACATCACCAGGTTGAGTTCGTCGGCCCGCGACTCCAGCGCTCGCTCCGCCCCGCGCAGGTTGGGCACCAGCACGGTGTATTCCACGCCGGGCACGCGGCGTATGCGGCCCATCACCTCTTCGGCGTCACGCAGCATGGGAATGGCCTTGGGCGAGGTAAACGATGTCACTTCAATCTTGGCGTAGCCGCATTCGCTGAGGGCATCGACGAGCGCGACCTTGTCATCGGTGGAAATGAAAGCGGGTTCGATCTGGAAGCCGTCGCGCGTAGCGACCTCATTAAAGTAAATCCGTTTTGCGGTGTTCATGCGCTGACGTCCTTCCCGGCCACGATGCCCTTGTCCTTTAGCGCCTGAATCTGTTCGGTTGAAAGTCCGATCTCGCGCAGCACCGCAACGGTGTCCTGCCCCACCTGCGGCGCATTGCGACGGTGCCCGCCCGGTGTGCGCGAGAGTTTGGGCACGATGCCGGGTACTGCCAGCGTGCTTCCGTCGTCCATCTGAACTTCGTCGAGCATGCCGCGCGCCTGGTAGTGCGGGTCGGCCGCGATATCGGCCACGGTGTAAATGCGGCCCGCGGGCACCGAGACCTTGTCGAGCGCCGCCAGCACTTCATCGACCGTGAGGCCCAGGGTCCACTGGCCGATGGCTGCGTCGATTTCTTCCACGCGCGCCACGCGGCCGGCGTTATCAGCCAGCGCCGGGTCGTTGCCGAGATCGCTGCGGCCTATGGTGGCCATCAGCCGTTTAAAGATGCTGTCGCCGTTGCCGGCCACCAGCGCATAGCCGCCGTCCTTGCACAGATAAGCGTTGCTGGGCGCAATGCCGGGCAGGGCGCTGCCGGCCGCGCCGCGAACCGCGCCAAAGGAGCTGTATTCAGGCAGCAGGCTTTCCATGCAGTTGAACACCGCTTCATAAAGCGCCACATCGATCACCTGGCCTTTGCCGGAGCGCTGGCGTTCCTGCATCGCCAGCAGGATGCCAATGACGCCGTGCAGTGCGGCCAGCGTGTCACCGATGCTCACCCCCACACGCACCGGCACACGGCCCGGCTCGGCCGTCAGGTGGCGCAGGCCACTCATGGCCTCGGCCACCACGCCGAAGCCCGGCTTGTCGCGGTAGGGGCCGGTCTGGCCGTAACCGCTGATGCGCAGCATGATGAGTCGAGGGTTCAGCGCCAGTAACTCGTCGGGGCCCAGGCCCCAGCCTTCCATGGCGCCGGGACGGAAGTTCTCGATCAACACATCGGCGTCAAGCGCGAGCTGGCGCACGATGGCCTGTGCCTCGGGGCTCTTCAGATCCAGCGCGACCGAGCGCTTGTTGCGCGACTGCACCTGCCACCACACCGAAGTGCCGTCTTTGAGCAAGCGCCATTTGCGCAGCGGGTCGCCCGCGCCCGGCGTTTCGATCTTGATGATGTCGGCGCCGAAGTCCGCCAGTGTCTTGGCGGCGAAGGGGCCGGCGATCAGCTGGCCGAGCTCCAGCACTTTCAGCCCGGCGAGCGGGCCTTGCGCGGTGGAGACACCGGAAGCTGGAGGGGATTTTTCAGGAGAGGGCATGGCGGGCAGTGTGCCGCCGCCAGCTGGTCCCGTCTATTTGCGCTTTGGGGCCTTGGGTTTCGCGTTTTGCGAAGGCGGGACCTCTTTCGGGCTGAGGAAGTCCGCCAGCGAGGCAATACCCGCATCGGGCTGGCCCGTGATGGTGGCTGTCAGCAGGCGGCGCTGGGCCCAGGCGTCGGCCAGCGGCCGCCAGCTGAGTTTCATGCTTTTGACCATGGGCAGCGTGGCGGCTTTGGGCAAGATGGCCACACCCAAGCCTGAGGCCACCATATGGCATACCGCGTCAAAGCTGCGCACCTGCATGCGTAATTTCAGCGGCCGGTTGGCGGCCAGCGCGGCCTGTTGCTGCTTTTGCAGCATGGCGGCGCCAGCGGTCAGGCTGATCCATTCCTCGTCGAGCGCATCGACAAAGGCCAGCGGTGTCTTGCTGCCTGCCAGCGTGTGGCCGGCGGGCAGGATCAGTACCAGCTCGTCTTCGCGGAACAACCGGGTGTCCAGCCCGGTGGTGTCCGGGCCTTCCACGAACACCGCCACGTCGGCCCGGCCTTCACGCAGGGTAGCCGCCACCGCTTCCGACACCTGCTCTTCCAGGTCGATATGCACCTGCGGGTGCAGCTCACCATAGCGTGCCAGCAGCGGCGGCAAAAACTGGCTGATGGCAGCGCTGCTGGCACACAACCGGATGTGGCGCGCGATGCCGCGCCGCAGGTCGGCCAGTTCGCCGCCCAACTGTTCCATGGTCTGCAGCAGGGTGAGGCCGTGCTTGACGAAGACGCGGCCCGCCGCCGTGGGGAGCAGGCCGCGTGGGTGGCGTTCGAACAGCGCGTCGCCCAGGGCGTCCTCAAGCTCCCGGATGCGCCGGCTGGCGGCAGCCAGCGCCAGGTGCGAGTCGCGTGCCGCGGCCGTCAGGCTGCCTGTCTGGGCGCAGGCCACCGCCAGGCGCACCGACACCAGGTCAAACCGGGCGAGGTTGTAGCTCACGGGGAAATGAGCCTGAAAACTCAGGCCGCCTTCTTTTTGGTGGTGGCTTTTTTGGCCGCAGGCTTTTTCGCGATCAGGGCGTCCAGGTTTTTCACGATCTCGTCCTCGATCCTGTCTTTGAAGGCGCCGAGCAGGAAACCCAGCTTGGCCTGGAGATCGAAGCGGTCCTTGGTGACGGTCAGCGTGCCGCTGACACCCGAGCGGGTAAAGCTGACCAGGTCTTCGTCCTTGCCCTCTTCGTAAGTGCATTCCATGTCGAATTTTTCTTCGGCCTGCTCGGCCCATTTGAAGGCTATCTTGCGCGCCTCCGCAAGGCCCAGGGTGTGTTCGCGCTGGATCTGGATGTCAGCCATTCGTGGTCTCCGTGTTGTTGATTTGAAGCGCCTTGTGCCGTTCGTCTTTGGCAGCCGGGCCAGCCGTTTGACTGCATCATAAAACGCTTACCGGTGCCGACGTTTCGTTCAGGCAGTATTTCAAAGCGGGCTACGCTTTCGGCCCTGTTCAAGACACTGCGTTGTGATGTGATACTGAGCACTGTTGACGCACCCCCATCTACCCGTGCGTTGTCAGACAAATTTGCAACAGCCCCCTCTTTTGAAGAATCCAAATTCCATTCATTTTTGCAAAAGCGCCGATGGAACGGCCATCGCTTTCACTGCAACTGGCTGCGGGCCGCCAGTTGTATGGGTCACCCTGCAGTACACCGACAACGACCTGACATCGCCTGGACCCGCGAGCAGGCACTGGATGGACGCGCTGGCCGCCCGTCACACCGTGATCAGGCTCGATATGCGGGGCTGTGGGCTTTCGGAGCGCAAGCCTGCGCGCATGTCCCTGGATGCCTGGGTGGAAGACATTGAGGCGGTCGTCAATGCAGCGGGTCTGACGCGCTTTGCCATGATGGCGGTGTGTACGGGGTCGTATGCAGCAATCGAGTATGCCGCCCGCCATCCTGCCCGGTTGACGCGCCTGGTTATCTATGGAGGGGCCGTTCGCGGGCGTTTGCGGCGTGAATTGACTCCCGCGCAACGGGACGATGCCATGGCGGCGTTGCAGGTGTACGAATCCGGGCTGGATGGGAGAAGCGAGTTTGCGGTATCTTTTCGGCGCATATTCACGGCGCAATTTCTCCCGGACGCCTCGGCCGGGCAACTTGAGGCCCATGATCGAATCGTCAGCCAGCGCATGAACGGCGCCATCGCTGCACAGAGCGTCCGCGCGTTTTATGACCTGGACCTCAGCGCAAGTGCGCAGCGGATTGACACCGCTTGCCTGGTTCTGCATGCCCGCCAAGACATTTTGTATCCGATAGACGAAGGGCAAAGGCTGGCCACACTCATTCCTGCCGCACGCTTCGTTCCGGTTGACTCGCACAACAACATCCCTTTGGAGGAGGAGCCGGCATGGCCCGGGGTGCGCGATACCGTGCTTGAATTTCTCGCCGGCAACGAGGGCGCTGCGGCACCTGCTTTCCGGCTGACAGTGCGCCAAGCCGAGGTGCTGAGGCAGGTAGCGCAAGGACAGACCGACAAACAGATCGCACGCACACTATCCCTGAGTCCTCGTACGGTTGAAATGCATGTGAGCGCTGCCTTGAAAGCCCTGGGTAGCAAAACGCGGGCTGAAGCTGCGCACCGGGCCGCGCAATACGGGATTTTCTAGCCCGGTCGTGGTCAGAGCCGGCTTGGCTACGGTATTGCCTACCGGGCTGAGATCTCTGGATACCGTAGTTCACACACTGTGCAGAGCTTTGCAGGGGCTGGATACTGCTCTTTCGAGAATCACGTTGCTGGCGTCACATCGCCGATGTATGCCTGCCCGATTCGGGCATCTGGTGCGGGTACTTTGCCGCCGCTCTGGAACGACATGACAACCAGGAAAAAGGATCCATGAAGGATGAAAATCTACCCGTTGCACAGCAGTGAAAAAGAGCGCGACCGGTTGAAAATGCAGGGGCTGGCAATACTGCCGCTTACCGAGAACCTGCTGACAGGGGCCGACGTACAGCCTGGGTCCCAGGTCCTGGAACTGGGCTGCGGAAGCGGTGATATGACCTTGTTGCTGGCAAGCCGTGTGGGGCCCGGCGGCGAAGTGACGGCGGTGGACCGGGACCCGGCCCAGCTTGACGCCGCCGCTTTGCGCATCGCTGATTCGGGTTTCCGGAACGTGAAGTTTGTTTTGGCAGATATGGACGATTTTGAGCCGGCCCGGACGTTTGACGCCATAGTTGGCCGGTACTTCCTGCTGTACGTCGCAAGTCCCGAGGCTGCTGTTGCGCGCGTGGCGAATTGGGTCCGGCCGGGTGGAACGATGGCGTTTCTGGAGATGGATTTTTTCCGCGGCGTACACAGCAGCATCTGGCCGCCTGCATCGCCAGAAACACATGAGGCGATTGTGTTCATAGGCGATGTCATGCTGGACGCAGGCATCAATCCGTACATGGCAGCAAGGC
>NZ_JBFUCA010000193.1:0-7384 GCF_056405475.1 Polaromonas sp. P1_G4 | reverse complement strand
GGATGGGGGTGCCTATCTCTGGGGTGTTGTGATCGCGCTCGCCTGCATACTGCTGGTGCAGCGCCACCAGATGGTTTCGCCGTGGTTTCCGATGCTGTTGATCATGTTTCCGGTCTGGGAGGCTGTTTTTTCGATCTACCGTTAGCTGGCGCGCGGCGGATCGCCCGGGGTGGCGGATGCGCTGCATTTCCTTCAGCTGATCTACCGCCGCCTGGTGCGTGGTGTGTTCCTCGATGACGAGTCGCGGCGCATGTTGATGCGCAACAACCGGACGTCACCTTATCTCTGGAGCTTTACCTTGCTGACTGTGGTGCCGGCAGTGCTGTTCTGGCGTGAGACTTCGATCCTCATGATGTTTTGCGCGCTGTTTGTGTTGACGTATGTCGGTTTTTATATCGCGATCATCCGTTTCAAGGTTCCGCGCTGGCTGCGTCGCTGAGGCCGGCACGCTGGCCGCAGCGATGCGGCACAATTCGGGCAATATTTCCCGGCAATACCTGCTCCCTGTGTTCCTGTTCCCTGTTTCACCCTGACAAGGCCCCGCGAATGACCACCCATACCGCCAACGACCCAGACCTCTCCCATGTAGGCCCACGCGACAAGGCCGAGATCMTGGCCCAGGCGCTGCCCTACATCCGCAAGTTTCACGGCAAGACCTTGGTCATCAAATATGGCGGCAACGCCATGACGGACCCGGCCCTGCAGGCTGATTTTGCGGAGGACGTGGTGCTGCTCAAGCTGGTGGGCATGAATCCGGTGGTGGTGCACGGCGGCGGCCCGCAAATTGAGGCGGCGCTGAACCGCCTGGGCAAAAAGGGGCATTTCATCCAGGGCATGCGCGTCACTGATGAAGAGACCATGGAAGTCGTGGAATGGGTGCTGGCCGGCCAGGTGCAGCAGGACATCGTCGGGCTGATCAACCAGGCCGGCGGCAAGGCCGTAGGCCTGACGGGCCGCGATGGCGGCCTGATCCGTGCGCAAAAGCTCAAGATGGTCGACAAGGATGACCCGACGAAGGAGCACGACATCGGCTTTGTGGGCGACATCGTCAGTATTGACCCGAGCGTGGTCAAGGCGCTGCAGGACGACGCTTTCATTCCGGTGATCAGCCCGATCGGGTTTGGCGAGGAAAACGAGAGCTACAACATCAATGCAGACGTGGTGGCGGGCAAGCTGGCCACCGTGCTGAAGGCCGAGAAACTGGTGCTGCTCACCAATACCCCCGGCGTACTGAACAAGGCCGGGGAGCTGCTGACTGACCTGAGCGCCCGCGAAATCGACGAGCTGTTTGCCGACGGAACGATTTCCGGCGGCATGCTGCCCAAAATCGAAGGCGCGCTGGACGCGGCCAAAAGCGGCGTGAATTCCGTCCACATCATCGATGGGCGGGTGCCGCATGCCATGCTGCTGGAAATCCTGACCGATCAGGCCTACGGGACCATGATCCGCTCGCACTGATCCAGGCGTTCCTGGCTGCCCAAGGCTGTCCGGATGGGCGGCGCCCTGATTTTGATGAAATTGGTCGCCAGGGCATATGGGGTGTGCGTAAGCAGCTATAAAAAATATAGCAAATATGGGTATTTCCTTTGCCGTCAGGGTGGCGACAGTGCCGGTCYGGCAGACTGGCAGCCGATACCGGGCCAAAACAAGACCAAAAACCAAATCAGGCAGCGGCACCGGCTTTTTCCTGAATTGACGCTCCTCAGGCGGGGTCAATTGGCATTGATGACGAAACGGACAATTCGTTATGCGACTCCTGTTGGTTGAAGACGACGTGATGGTGGCCAGCGGCATCAAGCTGGGGCTCAGTGACGCCGGCTACGCCGTTGACTGGGTCGGCAGTGCCGAGCGCGCGGAGGAAGTACTGCAGGGCGAGACCTTTGATGCGGCGATCATCGACATCGGGCTGCCGCGCATTGACGGGCTGGAACTGACGCGCCGCCTGCGCCGCGGCGGAATGGCCATGCCGGTGCTCATCCTGACGGCCCGCGACGCGCTGCAGGACCGTGTCCAGGGGCTGGACCTGGGAGCAGATGACTACATGGTCAAGCCGTTTGAGCTGCCCGAGTTGCTGGCGCGCCTGCGCGCGCTGCTGCGCCGCTCCCAGGCCGCCACCAGCGCCACACTGAGTTTTGGGGCGCTGGAGCTGGACACGGCCAACCGCGAGGCCCGCGCCAACGGCCAGCTGATTGAGCTCGGACCGCGCGAATGGACGGTGATGGAGTATTTGCTGATCCACGCGCCCAAGCCGGCCAGCAAAGACAAGCTGCTGCAGGCCATGACGGGCTGGGACAAGGAAATCACGCCCAATGCCATTGAGGTGTATATCTCGCGTTTGCGCGGCAAGCTGGAGCCGCACGGCATAGCCGTACGCTCCATTCGCGGCTTTGGCTACCGGCTGGAGCTGGTGGAAGTTTCCCCGGGGATGCCGTCCAGCGCTGGCGCTGAATAGGCAGCGCAGGCATGAACCCTTTCGGCCAGTCCTGGGCCGTTCGCCTGAAAAACCGCCTGCGTACGTTGGCTGCGCGCACGGGCGGCAACGCGTTCGTGCCTGCCGCCATGAAGTCCGGCCTGCAGCGCCGGCTGCTGCTGCTGCTGCTTTTCCCGCTGGGGACTTTTGCGCTGGTGAGCATTTACTTTGACTACCAGACGGCCGGCGATGTCGCCCTGCAAAAAGATCAGCAGTTGCTCCGGCTGATTCCCCTGCTGGCCGATTCGGTTGTGGCGCCGGGCGCCACCCCGGAAAGTGCGCCGGTGCTGCTGATGGCCCCCGCCGTGGATGATTTCCTCAAGGGCCGGCCTGGCTTTGCCGGCTTTCGCCTCGCCGATGCCGAAGGCGACTTTCTGGCCGGTGAGCCCTGGATTCCCGAACTGCTGCCGGCCACGCACGAGCCGGAATTCCACAGCATCGAATACAACGGCGTGACCTACCGGATTGCCGCGCAGCGCATGAAGACTGCAGTGGGTGAGCTGATCGTCCAGCTGGCGGATGGATCCGACCCGCGCCAGCAATGGGTGCGCTCCGTGCTGTTCAAGGTGCTGCTGCCGAACCTGATCCTGGTCGTGGCGGCAGGTTTTGCCGTCAACTGGGCCGTCACGCGGGCACTCAAGCCATTGATTGAGCTCAAGGACGCGGTGGAGCGCCGCAACCCGCGCGACTTGAGCGCCATCGACCCGCTGGCTACGCCAGCCGAGGTCCAGCCGCTGGTGAGTGCCTTGAACCGCCTTTTTGGCCTGGTGAACGACCAGGCGGAGGGGCAGCGGCGGTTTGTGGCTGATGCCGCGCACCAGCTGCGCACGCCTCTGGCCGGGCTGCAGGCCCAGGTCGAGGCCTGGGCGCAAGCGGCCAAAGTGGCTGAGGCCGCGGGCTCGGACGGGGCGGTGACCTTGTCGGCCGAAAAAATCATCAAGCTGCGCAATGCCACACGCCGGACGTCGCAGCTGGCCAACCAGCTGCTGGCGCTGTCGCGTGCCGATGCGTCGGCCGCCGGCGCCCAGCCGATGCAGCGGGTAGACCTGAAAGACCTCTGCGAATCCATTCTGCCGCTGCATCTGGATGCCGCCATGCGCAAGGGCATTGACCTGGGGCTGGAAACCCAGCCTGCACAGGTCAGTGGTTACGAGTGGCTGCTGCGCGAGCTGCTGGGTAATCTGGTGGACAACGCCGTCAAATACACGCCGCCCGGCGGCACGGTCACGATCCGCTGTGGCCCGACGGCCGGCTTCGCTGCGCCAGATACGCCAAAACAGCCGGGTCCTGGTGGCGCCGCCGCCGAGCACCGGGGATGGGGCGTCTTCCTGGAAGTGGAAGACGACGGCCCTGGCATAGCCCCGGACGAGCGCAGCATGGCGCTGCAGCGCTTTTACCGGGTGCAGGGGACGGCGGGCGAGGGCAATGGCCTGGGTCTGGCCATTGCCAGCGAAATCGCGCGGGTTCACCATTCGCAGCTGGAGCTGGACCACACCGGGACTGGCCCCGCCGGACCGTACGGATTACGGGTTCGGTTGAGTTTGTAGCTCGCCCACCACAGTAAGCGCTTGCTGTTACGGAACAGAACGTTGCGCCTTCGCCTCATGGGCGAAAACCCGGGCCTGGTGAGAGACGAACTGTCACCTGGCTGTGCGAGAATCAATTGCAACGATTCCCGGTTTTTTGAAACATTTCCTACTTCATCGCCTATGTCCGACTTAGCGTCTGAATCCGAATTGAGCCCGCACGTCACGCCAGCCGAGCCTGCGGTGCGCAAGCGCCCCAAACCGGGTGAGCGCCGGGTCCAGATCCTTCAGGCGCTGGCCACCATGCTGGAGCAGCCGGGCGCTGAGCGCATCACGACGTCCGCCCTGGCAGCCAAGCTGGATGTGAGCGAAGCCGCCCTTTACCGCCATTTCGCCAGCAAGGCGCAGATGTTCGAAGGCCTGATCGAATTCATCGAGCAAAGCGTCTTCACACTGATCAACCAGATTGGGGAACGTGAGCCCGACCATTCAGCCCGCACCCGCAAGCTGGTGGTCATGATTCTGCAGTTTGCCGAAAAGAACCCCGGCATGACGCGCGTGATGGTGGGCGATGCGCTGGTGTTTGAAAACGACCGCCTGCAAGAGCGCATGAACCAGTTCTTCGACAAGCTCGAGTCCAGCCTCAAGCAAAGCCTGCGCGACGCAGCGGCCGCCAGCGGCGCGGCGACCCCCACGGTAGACGCTCAAGTTCGCGCCTCCGTGATCGTTGCCTTCATGGTCGGCCGCCTGCAGCGCTTTGCCCGCTCCGGCTTCAAGCGCCTACCCTCGGAACACCTCGAAGCCAGCCTCGCGACGATCCTGGCCTAACGCCGCCTCAAGAGAGGGGCCTAATTCTTCTTCAAGCGGGGGCCGCGGAACGGGCTTTGCCCGGCCGCAGGTGCCCGTCCCCTGGAAGGGGAAAAGGCGCGACACGAAGTGCGCGTCCGATAGGGGTGAACCAATCTACCAATTCCAGAGGGTCCCGTCGTGCTGCAGGCGGTTCACCGGCAGGTAGGCGCGCTGGTACGGGTATTTCGCGGCGAGCTTCTCGTCGATCTCCACGCCATGCCCCGGCGTTTCACCGCAGTGCATAAAGCCCTTGTCAAAACGATAGCTGTGCGGAAACACCTCATCGGTCTGCTCGGTGTGGCGCATGTATTCCTGCACGCCGAAATTGGGCACCCAGGTGTCGAAGTGCAGCGCTGCGCCCATGCAGACCGGTGACAAATCGGTCGCGCCGTGGCAGCCCGTGCGTACCTGGTACATCGCCGCAAAGTCGGCAATGCGCCGCAGGTGGGTGATGCCGCCGGCATGCACCACCGTCGCGCGGATGTAGTCGATCAGCTGGTTCTGGATCAAGTCCTTGCAGTCCCAGATGGTGTTGAAAATCTCGCCTACGGCCAGCGGTGTAGTCGTGTGCTGGCGGATCAGGCGAAAAGCCTCCTGGTTTTCGGCCGGCGTCGCGTCCTCGATCCAGAACAGGTGATAGGGCTCCAGTGATTTGCCCAGCCGGCCCGCCTCGATCGGTGTCAGGCGGTGATGCACATCGTGCAGCAAATGAATGTCCGGCCCGACGGCGGTACGCACCGCGTCGAACAGCTTCGGGGTGTGCAGCAGGTATTTTTCGCTGCTCCAGTCGTGTTCGCTGGGCAGGTCCGCATCAGCCGGTTCGTAAAACAGCGTGCCCTTGCCGACGCCATACACCTTGTCCAGGCCCGGCACACCGCTCTGCGCGCGTATGGCCTGATAGCCCATCTCCTTGTAGCGCAACACCTCTTCCACGGTCTGCGCAATGTCTTTCCCATTGGCATGCCCGTAGACCATCACGCCGGTGCGGCTCTTTCCGCCCAGCAGCTGGTACAGCGGCATGTTGGCGGCCTTGGCCTTGATGTCCCAGAGGGCGGTGTCGACTGCGGCGATCGCGCTCATGGTGACCGGGCCGCGCCGCCAGTAAGCGCCCTTGTACAGGTACTGCCAGATGTCCTCGATCTGGTGCGCATCGCGTCCGATCAGGCAGGGGATGACATGCTCGGTCAGGTAGCTCACGACAGACAGCTCGCGCCCGTTGAGCGTGGCGTCGCCGATGCCGGTCAGGCCTTCGTCGGTTTCTATTTTCAGGGTGACGAAATTGCGGCCGGGGCTGCAGACGATGACGCGGGCGTTGGTGATTTTCATGGTGTTCGGATGGGGTGGGAGTGAAGCTGGTCCAGGGCGGCCAGCATGCCGCGCTGGTTGATCTGGGCCAGCCAGTGGGTCATGCGGGCCAGCCAGCGCGCTTGCTGCGGCAGGGCCTCGCCCCAGATGGCCGGCAGCGTACCCAGGGCTTGCACTGTCGCTGCAGCGTCACCGCTATGGGCGAGCGCGAGGGCTTTCAGCGTTTCGGCCATCGGGTCGCTCATGGCGTAGGGCTGCCCCTGCTCGTCGCTGCCGCGCAGGTAGCGCATCCAGGCTGCTCCTGCAAAAGCCAGCCGTTCCACGGGCTGGCCCGCATGCAGGGCATCGACCACCGAAGGCACCCAGCGCTGCGGGATCTTCTGCGAACTGTCAGTGGCGATCTGGTGCACCTTGTGCTGCAGCTCGGGGTTGGCAAAACGTGCCAGCAGCGCGTCGCGGTAGGCGGGCCAGTCCGGGCGGTTGAGCTGCGGGCCGATCTCCTGCGTCATCAGGCCGTGGATGAAGCGATGCACTGCAGGCCGCGCGATGCAGTCGCTGACGACAGGCCAGCCCGCTACCGCGCCCATGCAGGCCATGGCCGTGTGGCTGCCGTTGAGCATGCGCAATTTGGCTTCCTCAAACGGCGCCACATCATCCACCACCGTGACGCCGGCAGCCGCCAGCACGTCGCCGTCCGCAGGGGCGGCAAAGCGGCGTTCAATCACCCATTCCCAGAAAGCTTCGGTGCCCAGTGCGGCCTGGTCAGCCACGCCGAGCGCCTGCCCGGCAGCGGCCAGGCGCTCGCCGGTTGCGGCCGGCACGATGCGGTCCACCATGCTGTTCGGGAAGGCGCAGGCGGTGCCGATCCACTGCGCCAGCGCCGGATTTTCCTTTTGTGCGGCATCGACGCACAAAGCCTGCAACTTGCGGCCGTTGTTTGCCAGGTTGTCGCAGGAAGCCAGCGTCAACCCCGGCAGCCCCGCCGTATGGCGGGCTGCCAGGCCCTGCACCAGCAGTTGGGCCAGTTCCGGGGCGTAGCCTTTTTCAGTGACCGTCAACGTGACCCAGCGGGTAGACGGCGCGGCCAGCGCCTGCACCACCTGCGCCGGCTCGCGGGCGGCCACGCAGGTTTGCCAGATGGCGCCGCCGACCTGCCACTGCACGCCGGTGCTGCTGGCAACCTGCACGGCATACAGGCCGTCCTGCGCGGCCATGGCGTCGGCCAGCCCGGTGC
>NZ_JBFUCA010000192.1:0-7414 GCF_056405475.1 Polaromonas sp. P1_G4 | reverse complement strand
TTCTATTCCCGGTCATAGAGCAACGACGGAAGTCGCAGATGCATCGCCGGCAGGTGGCCCCGGTTGCTTCTGAAAAACCAGGGCGTGATCGACAATTTGGGAGAATTCTTCTGGAATCGCCTTCTTGCCGTTCTTCCAGTATTTGCCGGAATCGGCGTTACTGTAGTAGTCCGCAATCATCTCATAGCCCTGGCCGCGCATCAGTTGAGCCAGCCGTTCGACGCTGAGCAATACAACCGGGATCCGCCCGCAAAAACCTTTGACGGTCGTGACGTTTTGCATGGTGTAGGCCACAGGCTGATTGCCCCCGGGGGCCGGATGGCGGGATACGATGATGAACCTGGCCTGGCTGCGACACAGCAGTGCCAGCGTTGCTTCGTAATCTAGACAATACTGGAGCGTACTTGAAACGTTAAGTACGTCTATCTTGGCGCTGTGTGTCAACAGCGATTCAAAATCAGTTGAAAAAGACACGCCATCTGCGCCGAACAACCTGGTTCCGAGTGCGCAGTTGGCGGAGCTGTCGACGACCGTGAAATCAAGCTGCCTGCCCCCTTTATTTTGCGTTTTCAGGGCCGGCCAATACATACCCACGCCGCCACCGAAATCGACGATGCGACAAGAGGCTGCGTGATCACCGGCGGGCGCGATCGATGCGATCAGCGAAAGGCACATCTCGTTCATGTCTTGGTGACTGACACCGTCGACGCGGGAGTGAGCCCTTTCGGAAACATAAGAAATCCAGTTCGGGTGCTCGAATGGATTGTCATTTGACGGCTGTAGCTCCGCTGCATCCCGATAGAGGCCGTCATAAATCGGTCGTTCCGGCTTCAGCCGCTGCAAGGCTCCGCGCGCCAATACGAAAAGAATGGGCGGCAGAATTTGTTTGATCAGATGTTTGAGCATGGGTGTCTCATGACTGGCTAAGTCTGCGAAGCCGGCGTTTCCACGTTCGAATTCCAGGTCTGCGGGCCGTCGTAGAGTAACGAGGAAATGTTCACGCCGGACTTGTATCCCGGGTCAATTTCCCGCAGATTCGCGATGTAGCGGTAGCCCAAGCCATCCAAGGTGAAGTTGCAGACGCCGAATTCTCTGACGGATGGCAGCAGATGAAATAGGAAAATCGGCTGACAGCCGAAAAAGAAAGCATCGAACATCGCCGCGCCCATGGTTCCAACGACAACCCCAGGCCTTATTTGCTCCATGGCAGTGTTGCTGGAGATCGCGTTATCGATGAGATGAATATTGGAATGCTGAGCAGCCAGCGCAGTGTAGAAGCTGCACACTTCGTTTTGAGCGGCCCAATCTCCCGGGTGAATTTTCAGGTGAACCTCCGAAAAAGCTGCGGCCAACACGCGCAGGGCTTCTGCGGAGATTGCAAGCTCTTCGGTTTTCAGGCCAAAAGCGTCGAGATTGTTGGCGAAGAAGATCGCAACCTGATCATTCTTTGGCAAAAACGACTGTTCGGACACCAAAAAATGCCGATAACCGCGAATCTCCACGGGCCGATCGATAGGCAGGCGCATTCTCGAATAGATGGCATTGAGGTATTTCTCGCGTATTCGGACATACATCCGGCCTTCGAATCCTTTTTTGGCATAGGCCGGTATACCCAATGCCTTGAAGGCAAAGTTGTAAAGGACCAGGAATAACCGGTCGGTCCACGAAAGATGCCGGTCGTGGAAGCTGCTGTTGTTGAAATAAAACCCAATGCCTTCGTCGTAGAGATAAACCTGTCCACCAGCGTGCCGCATCTGCGTGGCTAGAAATGCGTTGTTGATTTCATATTCCGTTGTGATGACAAGCAAGTCTCCCGACCGGAACTGAAAGCGGTGCTTTAGCCGTATCTGGTGAAAATATGCCTTCAAGTAACTTATTGGATTCTTGAAGCTGAGGCCGGAACATAGCGGATGGACGTCCACCGGCTCAAGAGCGAAGCCTAGCGACCCTGCCAACTGGTTGCGCGGTGACCGGTGTGAAATGAACGTCACGCCGGACTTGGGAAGCCGATTCTCTTCTATGATCGACAACGCCAGGTTGGTGTGATGGTCGTTGTCGATTGAGAAATAAACCATACGTGTGCAAAGCCGGTGAGAGTGGTGATGGGGGTTGGTGGTTGATGCCATCGCAGCGCTGAACGGCCCGTGGGACGCTGCTACCAGACCGACCTTCCTCCGTCCATCACGATATTTTGGCCATTCATATACGAAGAGGCGTCCGAACAGAGGAATTGCACGGCGGCACGGTACTCGTCGCCAGCCGCCATGCGGCCCAACGGGATCAATGCGCTGAGCCGGGTCACGAACTCTTCGCCCTGGCCATTGAACACACCGCCCGGAGAAATTGCATTGGCGCGCACGCCCTGTTCTGGCCAGTAGGTTGCGAGGTAACGCGTCAAGCCGATCAGGCCAGCCTTGATGACGGAGTAAGTAACCGGTTTGACGGGCTGCAGATGCTCGGGCAGTCCCGGTTTGCGATACAGGCGTTGGTCCGGCGAGAACACCGAAAGGTCTGATGCGATGTTCAGGATTACGCCGCCCTTGTCGTCGGCGGCCATCGCAGTGCCGAAGACCTGGCTGCACAGGAACGCGCCGGTCAGCCCGACCGCGACTTGCAGATTCCATTGATCGATCGGAAAGTTCTCGAGACGAGAGCTTTCGACCATGCCGGCGCCGGCCGTAACCTTGGGGTCAATCGCCGCGTTGTTGACCAAAATGTCTATCCGTTGTCCGGCAGCCGCGAGTCGCGCGGATAGCGCGGCGACCGCTTCCGGGTTCGAAACATCGAGGATCGCCGTGTGGATGCGGTCGATTTCCGCTGTGCCCGCGAGAAATTCCCTGGCCGACGCGAGTGCGTCCTCGCCGATGTCGGTAAGCACCACGCTCGCGCCGCTTTCGAGCAGGGCCGCAGCGTGTTGCCGGCCGAGCAAGCCTGCGGCACCCGTGATCAGCGCGGTTTTTCCCGTGAGATCGAACTTTTTGAATGCGGTAGTCATGGGTGTTCCTTCGAGTTGCCGCTATGCGCGGACCTGGCCGCCGTCGAGTGTCCAGACTGCACCGGTTGCAAAACCCGAGCGTGGTGAGGCGAGGTACGCCGCCAGTTGACCGATGTCCTGCGGCGTACCGAGGCGCGCCAGTGCGACGTTGGCGGCCAGCATTGACTGCACGCCATTTGCATCGGCTGCCAGTTTTCTGTCCCACACGGAGCCGTCAAACAGAATGTTGCCGGGTGCTATCGCATTGATGCGCACACCCTGGGCGCCGAGTGGTCGGGCAATGCCGCGCACGTAGGCGTGCAATGCGGCTTTGGCAGCAGAATAGGTAACCGGTGCACCCGGAATGACCTCGAGCCCGCAGATCGACGAGATGCAGATCACAGCGCCGCGCGAAGCGGCGAGCGCGGTACGCGCTGCCTCGACCRTATGGGTGACGCTCCAGAGGTTTAGTGCGAACACGCGTTGCCATTCCTCGGGAGTCTCCAGGCCTGGTGCCACCGAACGGCCGCTACCGACATTGCAAACCAGAATGTCGAGCCTGCCGAGCGCCCGAGTCGCTTCATCGACAACCTGTCGTGCCTGGCCTGCGTCGGAGACATCGCCCGCGACAGCCGCCGCGGATTTCAGGGTCATAGATGCCAACTTCAAGGCATCGGCGTCGCGTCCGTTTATCGCGACCCTACAGCCCTCGGCTTGCAGCGCCTCGGCAATGGCCCGGCCGATTCCGCGTGAGGAACCGGTGACCAGGGCTGTTTTGCCGGTGAGTTCAAGCTCCATGGCGTGCTATCCAGTTGACAGCCATGTCGCGGTAGCGGCAAAGCGCGCCTGCATGGTCGCCGTCATGTGCCCGGGCGGTTTGCAGGATGTAATTGCCTTTGTAGTCAACTTTTGCGAGTGCCGAAAAAACAGTTTCGAAATCAGCGCTGCCTGTGCCAAGTGGCACCGTGGTACCGCCGAGCACGCGATCTTTGATATGCACGTTGACGATGCGATGGCCGTAGGCCGCGATTTCGTCGGCAGGCCGCATGCCGAGCCCAGCGCTGTTGCCAATGTCGTAGTTCACGCCAAACAATGCTGGATCCAGCCGTTCGATGAAACGTGCGAGCTCGGACGGCCCGAAATCCGACTCAAAGACCACCTGCACGCCAAGTTCGGCCAGCAGCGGGGCGTGAGCCTGCAGCACGGAGACCAGTCGGTCTTCCTGAGCGCGTGTCGCCAGGCTGCCGTTGTCGACCAGTGGCAGGACCATCATGACGATGCCGACCGCGGAACAAGCCTTGGCCACGGCCCGAAAGTCTTCTTGCAACTGCTCGGCTTGCGCCGTATCGGCCTTCCAGAACGGACTCTGCATGAAGCAGTCACCGGTCAGCGAACCGATGCGTATTCCATGCGCTGCCCGCAGCGCCGTGATTTCCGCGCGGCCGGCCCCGGTCAGCAGCGGGTTGCTGTAGAGCAGGTCCTGATCGAGCGTCCACTCCATGAGGCCGAAGCCATGAGCCGCGGCCGTGGGAAACTCACCTTGCCAGCAGTCCCATGGAAAAGCCTGGATGCGGCCGTTGACGAGCGGMGACAGCCGTCCCTGCATGAAACCGATACGCTCAGACATTTTTGATCACCATCATCATGTTGGCGGTTGCCTTGTTCTTTACGAGTCGCGCGACGTATTCATCGTTGAGTGCTTTCATCTTCGCGGTGAGCCAGGCCGACATATCGGTGTCCGTGCCGGCCAGGTCGATTTCGCTGAGGCCAACATTGCAGGTCGCCTGGGGTCCGTTGTTCATGATCCAGTTCAGGTGATTCAACAGGTTGTAGTCCTGAGTGAATGAGATATCGATCTGCGCGTTGCCGAAACCCGCGAGCTGCGCGGTTTTCCTTAGTGAGTCTTCGGTGAAGTAGTGCAGATGCGCTGAATGGTAGAAGAACTTCTGGTATGCCTTGACATTCCAGACCGACAGTAACGGGTCGTTGAGGTTGGGCACTTCAATAAACAGCGTCGCACCTTTTTGGGTCGACTGTTGCAGGTCGCGCAGAAACACAACGGGATCCTCGACGTGTTCGAGCACCTGGAATGCACAGACCACATCGTATCGCTGGTCCGCAAAGCGGGACTCGCGCAGAAATTCTGAGTCCGCCTCTATGTCCAGCTCCGATGACATGAAGTCACAGCAGGCCTTGTCGAGCTCAATCGCGTTGACGAGCGCCACGCGATCCTTGACATTGACCAGGAACTGCCCCGATGAGGCGCCGACTTCCAGCAGGCGGGTTTCGGCCGACAGGTATGGCCTGATGGCCTTGAGCCGATCATGCTGGTAATTTTTGTAAACGTCGAAAATCTCGCGCGCGTTGGTCGCCGCGGCTTCGGCATTGTGCGAATACTCCTGGCGGTAATTCTCTGCGTAGTAGGCTTTGGCGTCCGGTGCCTGATTCTCCGAAAGAAAACCGTGTCGGCAGGACTCACAATAAAAAACGATACCTGTGCCTCGTCGCAAAGTAGTAGACAGCACGCTGGCGGTTGCTTGCCTGCAGAGCGGGCAACTGGCTTGGTGAGAGTGTTGGGTGAAGATCATTGTGGGATCATTCCTGCAATATTTCGACCAGTTCCAGCAATACGCCTTCGAGCCCCCGGCAGTAGGTGACCTTGACCTTGCCGTCTGGGGAATGCTGTGGTGGTGCAAAAAAAGTGACGCCCGCACCTGCGAGCTTTTTGCAGAAGGCGTCAATATCTTTCACGGTCATTGCAACATGCGTAAAGCCGGTGGAATAAGGTGTTCCGGTCCAGGCTGGCCTGTCTGGGTGCGAATGGAAATAAAGCAACTCGATCATGCCGCCTTCAGGTGCGGTAAGTTTCGACGTTGTCAGGCGTACGTTTTTCAGGCCCATCATTGCGTCGATGTGCGGCCCGGACTCGTCCATCTGCCGTGCCACGGTGAACCCCAGCAGGTCCCGCCAGAAGCGCAGCGCCGCATCGAGGTCGGCGACGACCAGGCCGGTATGGCGAATCTGCGTGATCATTTGGCCGCGATCTCGGCGATAGCCTCGCCGAGCACATCCACACCTTCGAGCAGGGCTTCGTCGGTAATCGTCAATGGCGGGCCGATCTTGATCGATTCGCGTCCGGTATGCACGACCAGCAACCCCTTCTGCATGCAGAGTTCGGCGACCTGGCTCGTGAACGGGCCGTCGGCCGCACCGGTCTTGGGGTGCTTGAACAGTACCGCCGCGATCAGGCCTCGACCCAACAGGTGTGAGATGCGGTCGGGAAAACGCGCCTGCAGTTTGTGCAGTGCGGCAAACAGCAGCTCGCCCTTGCGCGCGGTTTCGGCGACAAGATTGCGATCTTCCATCTCCTCGATGACGGCTAGGCCAGCGGCGCAGACCAGGGGGTTGGCTGAGTGCGTGCTGCTCATGTTGCCGACATCGGGCAGGTCCATGATCGCGGCGCGGCCGATCACGCCGGACAGCGGTACGCCTCCGCCCATGCCCTTGCCGCAGCAGATCAGGTCGGGTGTCACGCCGTAGTGCTGGAAGCCGAAGGCCTTGCCGGTGCGGCCAAAGCCCGCCTGCATTTCGTCAAAGGTCAGCAGGATGCCATGCTTGCGGCAGACGCGCTCGATGGCCTGTACATATTCTGGCGGGTAGAACACTGCGCCCCATCCCTGGAAGGTTTCGAGCATGAAGCCGCAAACGTCTTGCGCAATGTCGATGCCGGCCTTCTCGAGCCTGGCCAGGCTTTCGTCCAGAAACGCTTCCGGCGTGCGCCCGGCCAGGGCCCATGGATAGGGGAACGGGATGTGGTGAATGTCGACATCCTGGTAGCCTATCCATTCGCGCTGGGCCAGATTACTGCTGAGCATTTGCGCGCCCATCGTGCGGCCGTGCCAGTTGCCTTCGATGCAGATCACGCCGCGGCGGCGTTTGCCTTCCTTCTGGCCGTTCATGCGCATGAGCTTGAGTGCGCCTTCGGTCGCCTCGGTGCCGGCCGAAAGCAGGAAAGCCTTTTCGAACGGCGCACCGGCGAACGCGACCAGTTTTTCGAGATAGCGCGCGCGGTTTTCGTTCGCATAGGCATAACAACCATAGAGCGGGCGGTCCAGCGTTTCTTTCATGGCGGCGGTCACGCGCGGATTTGAATGTCCGACGTTCGCGACAAAAATGGTCGAGGTGAAGTCGATCCACCGATTCCCGGCGGCGTCGTAAATGCTGTAGTCCTCGGCCCGATCCCAGACCAGCGGCAACTGCCCGTGCATGGAACGCGATTCGCAGGCCTCAAGCCGTTCGAGCACTTCGCGCGTGCCCGGCGTCGGGATCGCGGTCTGGATCAGGCGGTTGGCGGTCGAGACCGGTGGAACGGATTGGGGCAGGCGGGAAAAGGAATGTGCGGCCATGATTGTCTTCAGTTGAAAAGTTTTTGTGACACAC
>NZ_JBFUCA010000191.1:0-7429 GCF_056405475.1 Polaromonas sp. P1_G4 | reverse complement strand
CAATATGCCGGTCATTCCTGCTACGGCCGCTCTTTAGCGACAGTTGCATCGCTCCCTTGCGCCAGGCCATGAGCGTTCGTAGCGACTTGGATCTGGATATCTTCACGGTTGCCGTCCTGCTGGACTATATCAACCGCATCGCCGATCTCGAGGGACAGCTGGGCACGCTGCGTGCACAGGCGCCGTCGCACACGCATTCACATACCCAACGGGAGGGCCCGGCTTCGTGGCATGAAGCGCATGCGGGTGAAGAAACACAATAGAGGTCGAAGGTGCATGGTACTTATTGCTTCGCGGTGGGCAGCGCGTTCAGCGGAATGCGCAGATAGGACACACCGTTGTCATCCGGAGGCGGAAGCTGTCCCGCGCGCACGTTCACCTGCAGGGAGGGCAGGATCAGAGTCGGCATTTCGAGGGTGGCATCCCGCGCCGTGCGCATCCGGACGAAGGCATCTTCGGTGACCCCGTCATGCACGTGGATGTTCTTCTCGCGCTGTTCACCGACGGTCGTCTCCCACGCGGGCGCTCGCGCCTGCGGCGGATAGTCGTGACACACGAACATCGTCGTCTCCCGCGGCAGTTCCAGCAGCCGGCGGATGGAACGGTAAAGCTGGTGCCCATCGCCGCCCGGAAAATCAGCGCGTGCCGTACCCACGTCGGGCATGAAGAGCGTGTCGCCGACGAAAACAAGGTCTTCCACCGCGTAGGCCATGTCGGCCGGCGTATGTCCGGGCACAAGCAGCGCGGTGACCTCCAGCTGTCCGATCCAAAACCGCTCGCCGTCCTTGAACAGATGGTCGAACTGGCTGCCGTCGGGCAGAAAAGTGCGCTCCAGGTTGAAGAGCTTCTTGAACACCGCCTGAACCTGCCTGATGTTCTCGCCGATCGCAATCTTTCCGCCGACAGCCTGTTGCAGGTAGCGGGCCGCCGACAGATGGTCCGCGTGCGCGTGGGTTTCCAGTATCCATTGCACCTTCAGGCCTGCGGCCACAAGGTGGGCCAGCACCTGGTCCGCCGCCCGGGTATGCGTGCGCCCCGATTTGAAGTCGTATCCGAGCACCGGATCGATCACCGCGGCGTTTCCCGTCGCCGGGTCCGACAGGACATACGACACGGTCCAGGTTTCCGGGTCGAAGAAAGCTTGAATACGCGCTGTACGGCTCATGGGATTTTCTTTCAAGGGTGGCGGGGCATCAGCGGGTGGCTCACAGGCTTCGGCTCGGGTCGGCGGGGCCGGAGCCGATCTGGTCCATTCTCCACAAAACACCCAGAACGATCGCAGCCGCGATCGGGCCCGCCGCGGGATGAAGGATGAAGGCTACCACCGGGGCAACGAGCAGGAGCTGCCTCAAACCCCAGCCATAGAGCACGCCGGCCCTGCGCACATACTCGATCCCCGCCGGGGTCCACTGTTTCCTGGCGTCTGAACCGACGGGCATGCCCCCAATGAAGCCGGCATGGTTGTAGTAACGCACCGCCATCACCGAGGAGACCAGCGATGCGAACAGCAAGGCCAGCAGAGCGAGTTCCATGACCAGCCAGGGCTCGAAGGAAGCATGCCAGCGGGGATTGCCGCTCAGCTTCTCGCGCAGCGCGGGCACGGCCAGCGTCAGCGTGCCCATCAACGCAAGCGCGGCCGTGGATGCGGTCATCGACGCCGACATTAATGCGTTGCGAAGTGTCTGCACGGCCAGGATCTCGGAGCCCTGCTGCATGGAGACGGCGGCAAACCATTGCTCACGCAAGCTGGCATGTGCCGCGCGGGCCAGTTGCTCCGGCCTGCGGCGCTGGGCGAAGGCAAGCGTTGCCTCGTAGAAGAGCAGCGCAACGCCGGTAACGCAGGCGGCCAGCCAGACGAGCATCGCCTCCATGGGGTCACCCTGCCTTCGGATGTTGGGGATTGCCCCGCCGTTCGAGCAGTTCGAACGCACCCATTCCCGCCAGCATGGCCGCGACAAAGACGACGGCCTTGCCTTGGCCCATGCCGAGCGCGACGAGCGCCGGGCCCGGGCAGAAGCCGGCGATACCCCAGCCGACTCCGAACAGCAGGCTGCCGGCGACCAGCCGGCGGTCCATGGTACGGGAGGAAGGAAGCTTCATTTCCTGCCCCATGAGGCTCAGGTGGCGGCGACCTGCCACCCCGAATGCAATGGATGCGACGGCGATGGCCCCTGCCATGACCAAGGCCAGCGAAGGGTCCCACGGGCCCGCCAGATCCAGGAATCCGAGTACTTTGGCGGGGTTTGCCATGCCGGAGACCAGCAGGCCCAGGCCGAAGACCGCGCCGGCCAGCAGGGAAAGAAGGTTGTACATGGCCGCTCACCCCACCACAAAGACATGACGCACGAGGAACACCGTGACGAAGCCGGCCAGCATGAAGGCGGCCGTGGCAACCAGTGAACGCGGCGACAAGCGCGAGATGCCGCAAACACCGTGTCCGCTGGTGCAGCCGGAGCCGTAGCGCGTGCCCAGCCCGACGATGAATCCGGCTGCAATCAGGGTTCCGTAGCCGGCATCAATCTGTGGCCGCGGCAGTTGGGCGAACAGGGCAAACAGCAGCGGTGCACCCACCAGTCCCGCCACGAACGCGACGCGCCAGCCGATGTCGCCGCGCGCGGGACGCAACAGGCCACCCAACACGCCGCTGATGCCGGCGATGCGCCCGTTGAGCAGGACAAACATGGCCGCCGCCAGGCCGATCAGGCCTCCGCCTGCCAGGGCCGTCCATGGCGTGAACGCATTCCAGTCGATGTACATCAGTCACTCTTTCCGTTAACAGAAAATTCAAGTCAAGGTCCGTAGATCGAAGTATCCTTGTTCCGCACCGTTCAGGGGCGCAGGTTTGCGCAGGCGTCGTGGCGGGGACCCGGCATCGCAACACCCCGCGCCTTGGCACGTTCGGCCATCTCCTTGAGGTGTTCGTCGCGGAGCCGGCGGCATTCCTCCACCGATCTGACGTTCAGCATCTGCTGCCGATGGGCGTCGCGCTCCTCGCGACTCATCATCATCCAGCCGGGCGTGAAATCGCGGCCAATACCGGGACCCATGCCGGATCGAGGACCGGGCCTGGCTGCGGACGCAGCCGGTGCTGCGGGCGGGGCGGGCTGCTGCGCCACGGCGGCGCCGGCGGCCAGGAAGGCGAAGCCAAAGCTGAGAAGGTGAGTTGAGTGCATACATTTCTCCAGCGTTAAAGGTAGATCCACGATAGGCCTTCGCCGGGTGCTGTAATTTGTGCTGGATCAAGTAGCGGCATCGTGGCGTGGCGCTTGGGCGGACCGGATGCCGGCGGCCACGAAGTTCTCCGGGAGGCTGTCAGTGTCCGGTGACCAGGCCGATAGCGGCCTGGTGCTTCCGCTGCCGGCCCAAGGCCAGCAACTGGGCCTCGCTTGGGTTGTCTACGGTCTCCCAGCCGGCGATACACGGCGCCAGGGAAGGGCGATGTTTGTCGACGTAGTGGCGGAAGTCGGCCTGTGCCGTGTGCCCGCCCGTCACCAGGATGGATTCCATGCCGTCCAGCGCATCGCAGACATCGCCGAAAAATTCATGCCGGGTGCGCACCTCGCTGCCGTGCTGGGGCGTGGCATGGGAATGCGCGCGCAGCTTGCGCGCCTCGGCCTGTTCGGCGTTGAACTGGATCAGCTGGGCCTGGTGATGGTCCAGCCAGACCACGGCATGAAGAAAGGGCATGTGGGTACTCCTGAAAAAAATGGGCGGAAACAGGCCACCGCTTCAGGCGGTGACTTCCAGCTTGTTGACGATGCGGGTGACGCCCCTGGCGGCGAATGCCGCGCCGGCGGCCGCTTCGCGCTCGGCCAGGGAGTGCACCTTGCCGTGAAGGGTGACGACGCCGCCTTTCACGTCGATCTGGATGTGCCGGGCTTCGCGATCGGCCTGACGCTCGAGCGCGGCGGAAATCTCGGCCGCGACGTCCCGAATGCTGACGGTGGGCTTGACAACGATGTTGTTGGACAGGCCGCGCACGCCCACCAGGCCGCGCACGCATTTTTCGGCGGTGCTGGACTGGTAAGCCCAGTCGACGTCGCCAGTAAGGGTGACCCATCCTTTTTCGACCTCAACCTTGATGCGGTCCAGCGGCAGCAACACGCTCCAGCGCAGCGCGGATGCGGCGACTGAGGCGATCTCGGAATCGCTGCGATGGTGGGCGGCCACCAGTTTCACGTCCAGCTCGATCGCCAGCCCGCGCACACCGGCTACGCGGCGCACGGCCCGCTCGGCCGCGACTTTTTCGGCGAAGGTGTTCAGGTGCCCTGTGAGCGTCACCACGCCGTCATTGACGAGAACACCAATGCCGGCTGAGTTGACGGCAGGCTCCCAAGCGAGTTCGGCGGTGACATCGGCCTTGAGTTGCATATCGGTTTTCATGGTTCTTCCCCTTGAATGTGTTCATCATCCGCACAAAGCGGGTATGTCACTGTAGGGAGGCGCGGACGTGCTTGCCTTGACATTCGTCAAGCAGCGGCGTTACGGGCCGGGATACGCTGAACACCGGATCAAGACACAAGGACTTCGCTATGAAATACGGGATAGGCCCCATCGAAAGAAGGCTTCGCATCGCAGCCGGCATCTTGCTGCTGGCGCTCTTGTTCGCGCTCGACGGAAATGCCCGCTGGTGGGGCTTGGTGGGCCTGATTCCGCTGTTGACAGGCTTGTTCAAATTTTGCCCGCTTTACTGGGCTATTGGTTTGGACTGAGCGTCTGTTCCAGCATCCACCTGGCGCTTGATTGCCGCAGGAATGCGCAGCGGAACATAGGCTGTGTTCCCGTCCCGCAGCACCAGCAGCGCAATGCTGGAACCAGGTTCCTGACGGGATAACACGCGGTCAAAATCCGCCACGCTGTCCAGCCTGAATTCATTGGCGGCGATAAGCACGTCTCCGGCTTGTATGCCTTCGCTGCGTGACACTCCGGCGGCCCGACGCACCAGCAGGCCGCCATCTATGCCCAGTTGTGCCTGCAAGTCCTTCCCGGACTCGGTCAATCCGAGACCCAAACGAGGGAGGTCGCCGGTGACCGGCGCCGCCAATGGGCGCTGCGCGCCTGCAGGTGCCTCCGCCAGCAGGATCGTTGCCGTTTTTCTCCGGCCCTCGCGCCATACCTCCAGCGTGCCTGGCGTGCTCGTCCCATGGTCGCTCATCTGCAATGCCAGGCTGCTGAAATCCCGGACCTTTGCACCGTTAAAGGCTGTGATGATGTCACCGCGCTGCATACCTGCCAGAGCAGCAGGCCCTCCAGGCGTGACCTGCACAACCAGCGCACCCGTGGGGTCGCGCACCCCGAAGGACTGCGCGAGCGCGGCGGTCATGCCCTGCAGCCGGGCCCCCAGCCAGGCGCGCCGTATCTGGCCCTGTGACCGCAGGCGCCATGCGATGTCCATGGCCAGGTTGATGGGTACCGAGAATGACACGCCCATGTAGCCACCGCTACCGCTGTAGATCAGCGAGTTCAGGCCGACGATCTCGCCGTCTGCATTGAAGAGTGGGCTGCCTGAACTTCCGGGATTGATGGCCACATCGGTTTGCAGAAAAGGGGTTTCGCCGCTGCCGGAAAGAGCGCGATTTTTTGCACTGACAATGCCCGCCGTGACGGAGCCCGGAAAACCAAAGGGCGATCCGATCGCCGCGACCCAGTCGCCGACGGCGAGTTTGGAGGAGTCGCCTATCGGTGCTGGTGACAGTCCGGTAGCATCGATTTTGAGCAGGGCCACGTCCGTGATGCGGTCCAGTCCGACAAGCCTCGCGGGAAAATGCCGGCCGTCCTGCAGCCGCACCTGAGCCTCTTCCGCATCCCAGAGGACGTGCGCACTGCTGACGATGTAGCCATCAGCCGTGAGCACAAAACCGGAGGCCAGGTCACGCGCTTCGCCGCGTGCAAGACCGATGGGCTGCGGCCTTGCCAGCTGGTCGCCAAAAGTGTCTGGCGGGGCAAATTCGGGTTCCGGGTCGCCGCTGCCGCTGGGCACCCATGCGTTGATGGTGCTGATTTCCACGACTCCGGCGCCGCGGCTGGCTACGATAGCGCCGGCCGATACAGAGGCTCGACGAGTCAGTGGGTCGGCATGTGCCCCCTCCGACGCCAAAGCGGCGCACGCCACCAAGCTGGCAAGCAAAAGACGAGGAGGTTTCATGCGGCCATTGAACATGGCGTCAGCATCACGCCAATTGAGCCACCTCAAGTTCGCCTAAAAAAGAAGCAGAGCTATCCCGCTTTATGTAGCCGTGCCACACTGGGGACCGACTTCGGTGGCGGCACGGCCCGCCAGCATCTCCTCGATCCGGGCGAGCGAACCTATCAGTGCCTTCTTGCCGGCCTTCAGGACAAAACCGGTGGCAGCCTGCACCTTGGAGCCCATGGAGCCCGCGGGGAAGCTGTGGCCCAGCAGTTCGTGCGGGCTGACTTTTCCTTGGGCGCGCTGCGACGGCGTTCCCCAGTCCAGGTAAGCGGCGTCGACGTCGGTGGCAATCGCCAGGCGGTTGGCCCCCAATTCCTGCGCGAGCAGGGTGCTGGTCAGGTCCTTGTCGATGACGGCGTCTACGCCCTGCAGGGTGTGCCCGCCGGCCGCGCGCACAACCGGAATGCCACCGCCGCCCCGCGACGACCACCACGGCCTCATGCTGCAGCAGCCATCGGACCGGGTCCACGCCCAGCATACGTGTCGGCAGATTGGCAGTGGTGGGTCGAACCGGGGTAATCGGGGCCGTATGCCTACTGGACCAGCAGCACCGGCACGTCGACATCCGCCACCACGCGCTGGGCGGCGCTGCCGAGCAGGGCGCGGCCGAACAGGCCGTGGCCGTGTGTGCCCAGGACCAGCATGTGGACTTTTTCGCGCTTCGCCGCCTGCACGATTTGTGTGGCCGGTGTACCGGCGACCCAGGAGGCCCGGTACTGCACGCCGTGGCGCTTGAGGAAACGCTCGATCGGCTGCAGCACTTTGTCGGCCTCTTCCTGGTGCCAGGCGCGCACGGTGGCGGCGCCCAGCATGGTCTTGACGCGCGGGGTAACGGCGATCTGCACATTGAGCACGATGAGTTCCGCGTCGGGCCCCATAAGGGTTTCATGCGTGACCAGAAAGGCCAAGGCCTTTTTGGTGAACTTGCTGCCGTCAACGGCCAGAAGGACTCTCATGGTGTTCTCCGGAAGAAAGAAGGCGAAACGGTGCGCGCTCAGCGCAGGACCAGGACGGGAATGCTGCTGTGCGTAAGCACCTGCTGGGTCTCGCTTCCGAGCAGGATGCGGGAAATGCCCTTGCGGCCGTGCGAGGCCATCACGATGAGGTCGCACTTGTTCTTTTTAGCCGCGGCCAGGATGGAGGCCGCGACGAGGTCGGATTTGGCGATCACGGCCTTGGCTTTGCCGCCAGAGGCCTCCGCGGACTTTTGCACCGCGTCGACAACGGCCTGGCCCTTAT